>DASVSK010000853.1:0-8419 GCA_036388135.1 Pyrinomonadaceae bacterium
CAGCAGCTCGGCGTGCGCGGCGTAGCCCGTCCCCGCGCACGCGACGCGGTCGCCCGCGCGGAACTCCGAGACGTCCTCGCCGACCTCGACGACCACGCCCGCGGCGCTGTAGCCGAGCGCGTGCGACTCGTCCAGCTTCTCGCGCACCGACTGCAAGGTGCTCAGCAGACCTTCACTTTTGACCCGCTCGAAGACCTTGCCGACGAGGTCGGGGCGCTCCTTCGCCTTGCCCAGAAGGCTCTTGCGCCCCAGCTCGACGAAGGCGCGCTCCGTCCCCGCGCTGACGAGCGACGCGGCCGCGCGCACCAGCACGCGCCCGCGCTGCGCGACCGGCGCGGGCACGTCCGCCACCACGCCCTCGCCCGTCTTCAGGTTTTGCAGGAGCTGCTTCATCGAAAGGCAGTAGGCAGTAGCCAGTAGCCAGTAGCCAGTAGCCAGTAGAAAACCTTCGCGCCCGAATCGTCCGGGTGTCAGCAGCGGCCGTCGCAGAGCGGAGCCTACTGACTACTGACTACTGGCTACTGCCTACTCTCTTTCTCCGCGAGCGCCTCTTCGATGAGGCCGCTGACCCACTCGGCGCGCGCGTCCCAGGTGCCGCCCTCGACCGCGCGCTGACGCCGGAGCGCGGCGCGCGGGTCGTCCTCGGCGAGCGCCTCTTCGACGAGGCGGAAGAAGTCTTCGCGCGAGCGCGCGATGCGCAGGACGTCGCGCATCGGCTCGTACTCGGGGAGCGGCGAGATGACGACGGGCTTGCCCGTGGCGAGATACTCGCGCACCTTGATGGCCGACCCGTAGCTCGTGAACGCGCGCTCAGTTTCCCACGGCAGCACACACACATCAAACCCCGCCGCGTAGCGCGGCAGCTCGTCGTAAGGGACGGGCGGGAGGAAGTGCGTGTTGGGCAGACTCTCGACCTCCACGCCGCGCGACTTGTTCCCGATGAAGACCCACTGCCACGCGGGGCGCTCCGCGGCCGCGCGCTTTATCAACTCCTGGTCTATCAGCCACGGCTCCACCGCGCCGAAGTAGCCGAGCCGCGGGCGCGGGATGCGCGCCACCTCCGCCGCGACTTCGAGCCGGCCGCCCCCGACCTCCGACCAGTGGCCGAAGTCGACGGCCTGCTCCAGCAGGTGCGAGCGCTCGCGCGCGCGCGTGGCCTCTTCGAGCAGCTTGCGCCCCGAGTAGAAGACGAGGTCGGCGCGGTCTAAGGCGTGCTCGTGCAGGCGGCGGATGGCGGCCGGGTCGGTCGCGTGATCCATCGAGTTCTCGTCGTACTTGTCCGAGACGTGGTAGACGACGAGCGACTCGTCGAGGCGGCCGATCATCTCCGCCGCGGTCGGGATGGCGACCCAGAGGACTGGGCGCGAGAGCCCGCGGCGGCGCGCCAGTGCGCCGACCTGCGCGGCGAGCAGACGGCGGTTGGCCGCCCGCGCCGCGCGGCTCCCGTAGAAGGGCAGCGCCGCGGGCGAGACGACCGTGATGCCCTCGGAGGTCGTGCGCGCAAGCTTCGCGTACGAGCGCAGCTTGCGCACGACCCTCGGCACCAGGTCCTTGTTCCCGAGCCCCGGCAAACCCATCGAGATGGAGTTGACGAACACGACGCGGTTGCCCGCCCGCGCGAACCTTCGCATGAGGTGGTTCTTCGAGTGCGGGTGGTGATACCACCAGTCCTCGCCGCCGAAGCACACAAAGGATTTACCCGTGATTATCGCCAATTTTTGAGCGTTTTCAGCACTTTCACACGCTTTTCGGCCTTGTCTTCGGCCCCCGTTCACACGGGGGACATACGAGAGGGACACGAGAGGTACACAAGAATTTCAATACTAGCATGCGACAAATCAAAGCACATAAAGTACGCTTCCCTGCCCTCCCGGAAGCATCGCGGCGGTTGACGCCGTGACGACCGCCGCCGTCCGTATGAGAAAGGATTGAAGGATGAGCCGGCACGAGATCACCAGAGATGACGTCGACGCTCTGCTCATGTTCCTGCCCCGGTTCGAGAAGCCGGGGCGGAAGTTCGCCCGTTGGGGCGAGGTGGAAAAGAACGCCGACGGCAGCATCAGTCTCCCGTTCCCTGTGTACGACGAGGACGTTGAAGAATTTTTCAGCCGGGTGGGGCGGCACGGGTGGCTCGATTACGGCTACCAGCCTGAAGCGGCCGCGCGGATGCTCGAAGACGGCGAGTTCATCGAGCGGGCGAGCCTGGAGCAGGTCAGGACCATGTTGACTTACTGCGTGCGCGGGGAGAGGTTCTGTGACGGGCTTTGGGAGTCGCTACTGGCGGGCGGGCAGGTCGTCGCCCTGCTCAGAAGACTCAAGGCCATCCGCGAACGGATGTGAGGGGGGAAGCTTCAGGAGTCCTTGTCGAGCAGCTTGGTCGTGTTCTCCGTGACGCTGGGCGGCTGGTAAATCTCGGCGGTGTTCGCGCGCTGCCGGTCGAAGAGCGGCGCGGGGGTGAAGGTCGGCGCGCCGAGGGCGGGCCTGTCCCCGGCCGCGGCGAGTTCCCTGCGGGACTTCCTGCTAAGGACGGGCACGGTGTTGTCGTTGAAGAGCCATGAGTAGACCAGCCAAAGCAGCCCGGCCAGCCCCCCGGTGAGGACGAGCAGCAGCGGCCCGGGCGCGTCCCCCTCGAAGGCGAGCAGCGCGGCGGCGGGCAGCAGGACGGCGCAGAAGAACATCAGCTTCGCGCCGCGCCGCATGCCGCGCCGCCGCGCCGTCATCAACGGCGCGCGCTGGACGGGGGCTCCGGCCGGGGCTTGATCCCTGCCGGCCACGAAGGCCGCGAGCCCTTCGAGCGAGAACCCGCACCTCGGGCAGAAGCGCACTTCGTCTGAAGACTGCTGGCCGCACCTGGGACAAAACATCTGGCTCACCTGTCGCTCGGTCGTGTTCGGACTACTGCCGGCGCTACGCCGGTACACAAGAGGCACGCGAGAAATCGGATACTAACACGCGGCAAATCAAAGCGCATAAACTGCGCCATCGGGGCTCCACTTCCGCCACGGCGCTTTCAGAAAGCATTGACTCGCCGCCGGATTTAGCATAGAAAACACCGCGCCATCTTCAACAGCACTCTTGCCGGCGCGAGCCCCGACACCCAACTTCTTAACCCGAAGGCACTTCATGAGCATAATCCCTGGCGCAAAAAATAAAAATTCGGAAGTGACTCCGAAAGAAGTAAAAGCCCTTTTAAGGAGGGTGAGGGCGGCCCACAAAGAGCTGGACAGCCTCGAACCTCGAAGGAAAGGCCGCGGGACTCGTGCGGCGGGCAAAATAGACAAACAGATGATGATGGATGAGTACAAATTACATCTCGATTTGTACAAGCATTACCTCACCGTGGTCGCCACGTTCAGCGCGTTCTATTACGGCATCACGGGCGGCATCCTCGCCTACTACTTCAACTACGCCAGCGCGCAGAATAAAGAGCTGATTTCACTGTCCGTGGTCTTCCCCGCCATCATGAGCTTTACTTTCGCGGTGGTGTTTTTCAAGTTGTGGCGGCTGTACGAAAAGGTCGAGAGGGACACTAAGGTCATAGCCGCCGCCTTCGGCTTCGAGAGGCGGGAGGTTCGCGCTCTCACCATGGTGCTCGGCGTGTGCGCCTGCTTTTATGCTTTCAACACCCTGATTCTCACCGTTCTTTCCGTATACATTTTGTGCCCCGGTTGTAGAGCATGGCTGGCCGGTTTCCGTGGGGCGATTGCCTTGTAGTACGCTTCGTCCGGGAAGTCCGCGCCGGCCGGGCCGCGGTAAAGATTTACACCGATGAGCACCTATCTCCTGACGTGGAGCCCGAAGAAGTGGCGTTGGACAGACCTCTCCGGGCGCATCCGCGAAATCAGGAAGAAGGGGTTCTGCATCGCCGACTGGAGCTGCGGTAATAACAAGAGCATTGCTAAAGGGGACAGGGTTTTCCTACTCCGTCAGGGGGAAGAGCCTCGCGGCATAGTCGGCGCGGGATGGGCCGACTCGGACTCGTACGAAGAGATACACTGGAGGAGCGAGAAGGCCAGGCTCGGCCGGACGACCATGTACGTCGCGGTGAGGTGGGAGACGCTGTTAAACCCCGAGACCGAATCAATCTTCCCGCGCGAGTGGCTCAACGAGGGCGCGCTCTCCCGGGTCAACTGGAACACCCAGATATCAGGCATCACCGTCCGCGCCGAGGCGGCCGAAGTGCTCGAAGACAGGTGGTCAGATTTTTTGGGCGGGAGGGGTAAGGGCTTCTCTCTGTTCAGAGAAGCCCCGCGAGATGAATAGGGCGGGCGGCATTTCCAGACTCACGCCGGTGACTCCCGAAGTCTTACGACTCCTTGTCGAGCAGCTTGGTGGTGTTCTCCGTCACGCTCGGCGGTTGAGCGATCTCGGCGGTGTTCTGGCGTTGCCGGTCGAAGAGCGAGGCCGGGACAAATTGTGACGCGCCCAGCGCGGGGCGGTCTGCGCCCGCGTTGAGGTCTCTGCGCGCCGCGGGGCTCCCGACGGACAGAAACTCGTCACCGAACAGGCGCGCGTAGACTATCATCGCCAGCCCCGTCAGGAAGGACGCGAGGGGGACTAACATCGGCACGGGCTCGTCGACGAGGATGCACAGCCCGAAGAAGAGCGGGAAGAGGGCGACGCTGAAGAACATCAGCTTGGCCCCGCGCCGCATGACGCGGCGCTTCGCCGTCATTTCCGGGGCGCGCGCCGCTTCGGGTCTGACCGTCGTGAAGTCGTTGCCGGCCACGTAGGCGGGTAGACCCGCGAGCGACAAGCCGCACCGCGGGCAGAAGCGCACTTCGTCTGAAGACTGCTGACCACACTTGGGACAAAACATGACGTTCACCTGCGGCCCCCGGCGTTGAAACTTCTGCCGTGATTACGCCCGGGGGCGCGGATAAGTTCTGGCGATGAGCGGCGGCGGCGCGCGCGGGTGATATCACCCGCGCGCGGGGAAGAAAACGGGGCTCTGTTTGTATAATGACGCCCGCAACGTCAAGCCTGAGCTTCGCCCAAGAGTCGAGTTGGAACCTACCGAGCAACGCCCGACGGGTCTTGAGAAGCCTGCCCGCGGAAATCTGCGCCGGGGCGTGCGCCGCCGCGCCGCCGCGTTCGCGCTCGTCTTCGCGGCGGCCTTCGGCGTGCGGCTCCTGTGCTGGGCGGACGTGCGGTTCGAGGCGTACAAGGTTCAGACCGCCGTCACGCAGAACTACAGGCACCTCGCGCGGCTGCTCGGGGAGAACGGCGCGGCCTCGTTCTACGACCCGGCCTCGGCGACGAGCGAGCCCGACCTGCTCGGCCACCCGCCGGGCTACTCCTTCCTGCTCGCCGCAGTCTACGCCGTCTTCGGCGAATCGGACGCGGCGGTTCAACTCCTTCAGGCCGCCTGCGACGCTTTCGCCGCGGCGCTCGTCTTCCTCATCGCGGCGGAGCTGCTCGGCTTCGGCGTCGGCGTCGTCGCCGGGCTGCTCGCCGCCGTCTCGCCGCAGCTCTGCTGGAACTCCGTGATGCTCCTGCCGGACACGCTCGCCGTGCTGCCCCTGCTGCTCGCGGCCTACCTGCTGCTGCGCGCGCCGGAGGGCAAGACCGTGCGCTGGGCGCTCGCGGCCGGCGCGCTCGTCGGCGCGTCGTGCTGGCTGAGGGCGAACGCGCTGCTGCTCGCGCCCTTCGTGGCGCTCGCCGCGCCGCTGCTCTTCGCGCGCGGGTCGCGCGCGCGGCCGGCGCTGGCGCTCGTCGCGGGCGCGCTGGTCGCGGTCGCGCCGCTGACGCTGCGGAACGCCGTCGTCTACGGGCACTTCATCCCGGTCTCGCTCGGCGCGGGGCAGACGCTCGTGGAAGGCATCGCGGACTACGACCCGCAGCGCAGGTTCGGGCTGCCGGACACGGACGTCGAGCTGATACGGATGGAGGCGGAGGAGGCGGGGCGACCCGAGTACGCGGCCTCGCTCTTCACGCCCGACGGCTTCAAGCGCGACCGCGAGCGCACGCGCCGCGCGCTGGCCGTGATAAGCGCGAACCCGTTCTGGTTCGCGGGCGTGATGGTGAGGCGCGCCGGCTCGATGCTGCGCCTTGAGAGGACGCCGCTGGCCTCGACCGCGCCCGTCTCCGACGGGTGGACGCGCGCGCCGCGGCTCGCGCTGCGCGCCGTGCAGAAGCTCTTCGTCACGGCCGTCTTCCTGCCGCTCTACCTCGCGGGGCTCTTACTGCTCCTGCGTGCGCGACGTCGGCGCGCGCTCGCCGCGCTGCTCGTCGTCCCGCTCTACTACCTCTGCGTGCAGTCGGCGCTCCACACCGAGTACCGCTACGTCCTCGCCGTCCACTACTTCCTCTTCGTCGCCGCGGCGGCGGCCATCCACCACGCGGGGCTTGCGGCGCGGCGTGTGTGGTTCGAGAAGGTGAGGCGGCGGGAGGCGTGACGCGCGGCGGTGCGGGCGCTCAGTGGTCGAACAGCTTCGCGGTGATGGCGGCCAGATTCTCCTCGGCCTCGCGCCGGTAACGCTCGGCCCACTCGGCGGTCTCGCGCGCGTGCCCGCCCGAGAGGGCGCGTTTGAGTTGGGCGGCGAGCGCACCCACGTCGCCGAAGTCGTAGAGCAGCATCCCGCGCGTCTCGCCCGCCCGCGTCGCCACCACGGGCAGCCCGCACCAGATGGCCTCGACGCGCGAGAGCCCGTAGCTGTCGAGCCCGAAGCCGCGCACGAACGCGTCGCAGCGCCGCATCACGCGGAAGACGTCCGGGTGCGCCACGTTCTTCAAGACCGTGACCCACCCGCGGCCGCGCAAGACCTGCTCGCGGTAGGCGGCGTCCGACGCGAAGTCGCCGTCGAGCAGCACGAGCCCGATGTCCTCGCCCGTCTCGCGCCGCAGCCGCTCGACCGCCTCCGCCGCGTGCAGGAAGCCGTAGTCGGGGATGAAGACGCCGACGGAGCAGACGCGCCGCTCGCGCCGCATGAAGCCCGCGAGCGCGGCCTCGGTCTCGGGCGGGAGCGCGCCCGCGGCGTCGAGGTAGGGGACGGGGAGGAGGCTTTCGACGAGCGAGACGCTCTGCCTGACCCCAACCTCTTCGCGCAGCCAGCGCTCAAGCCCCGCGCCCGTGACGACGAACTCCGTGACCGAGGCCGCCGCCACGCGGAAGAGCGCGCGGCGCGCGGGGCCGAACCGCGCGTGCCGCGAGGGGAGCGACCCGTCGTGAAGAATTTTGACCCACCCGAAACCGAGCAGACGTTTTAGAATCACCCAGACGGGAACGAGCGCGCTCGGGTACTCTAAGAGGAAGTGCGTGCAGTCGGCGACGCGCGCCGCGCGCCCCTCGCGCAGGAGCAGCGGGACGAGCTCGCGCCGCTTGTCCTTCATGAAGCGCACTCGCGGGTCGCGCAGCTCGGCGTCGCCGTAAGTCCAGAGCCACAGGCCGCGGCCTTTGAGGTGCTCGAAGAGCGCGCCGACGTAGATGGAGACCCCGCCGTAAGGCGGCGGGTACGGGCCCAGCAGTACGACCTTTTTGCTCATCTCGAAAACGGGGCCGAACCCGGCCACACCCGATGGACGCAGAGAACCTTTCAAAAGATTCGGCCGGCGCGGCGACGGGGGCGCGCGTCTCGGTCGTCGTGCCGTCTTACAACCACGCGCCGTTCGTCGCGGCGGCGCTGCGCTCGGTCTTCGCTCAGACGCACGCGCCCGCCCGTCTGCTCGTCATCGACGACGGCTCGCGCGACGGCTCGCCCCGCGTCGTCGAAGGCGCGCTCAAGGACTGCCCCTTCCCCTGCGAGCTGATTGCGCGCGAGAACCGCGGCCTGTGCGCCACGCTCAACGAGGGGCTGTCGAAGACCGCGGGCGACTACTTCGCCTACCTCGGCTCGGACGACCTCTGGCTGCCCGACTTTCTCGGCGCGCGCGTCGCGCTGCTCGAAGGGCGGCCGCGCGCGGCGCTCGCCTACGGCCACGCCTACCTCGTCGACGCGCGGGGCGAGGTCGTCGACTGCACGCTCGACTGGGCGCGCTACGCGGACGGCGACGCGCGCGCGATGCTGCTCGAAGAGACCTACGCGCCGATGAGCCCGACGGTCGTACACCGGCGCGCGGCCGTCGAGCGCCACGGCTGGAACGAGCGCGCGCGGCTGGAAGACTACGAACTCTACCTGCGCCTGAGCGCCGACGGCGAGTTCGCCTTCGACCCGCGCGTGCTCTCGGCGTGGCGGCGGCACGGCTCGAACACGAGCGGCGACTTCGTCTGGATGATAGAGGCGCGGCTCGAAGCGCAGCGCAACGCGGCCCCGCACCTCGGCCTCACGGCCGCACAACTCGGACGCTACCAGCGCGCGCTCAGCTTCGCCGGGGCCGAAGACCTCCTCCGCCTCGGCGACAAGCGCGCCGCGCTCAAATACCTCCGCCGCGGCCTCGGCGGCGCGCCCTCCGCCCTCGCCCTCGCGCGCGTCGCCGCCCG
>DASVSK010000854.1:0-3902 GCA_036388135.1 Pyrinomonadaceae bacterium
GAGGACGTGCCCCTGGAGCCAGACCTCCGCCGAGAAGCCCGCGCCGACCGCCAGCGCCTCGCCGCGGAGAGCGCGGCCGTTGACCAGCACTTCGAGCTTGAGGCGGCCGAGGTCGACGTAGACCCAGTAAAGCTCGCTGCCCGAGAGCGGGTTGCGCAGCGGCTTGAAGGAGATGACGCGGCCCGACAGGGACCAGTCGTTCTCGTGCGCGGCGCGCGAGGGCGCGGCCTCTTCGAGCGGCTGCCAGCGCGGCTCGCCGGCCTCGCGCGAGACGCGCGCGCGGTAGGCCAGGCCGCAGAGGCCGACGTGCAGCTCCTGCGCGCGGAAGCCGTCGGGGCCGACCTCGGTGAGGTTCTGTAGCTCGAAGAGGACTTCCGTCTCGTGGCCGTCGTAGTAGCCGTGGACGATGGCCTCGCCGTCCTCGTCGTACTCGGTCAGGGCCCAGGGGCTGATGCGCTGCGCGTAGCGAGCGCGGAAGCCGGGGCGGCAGTCGGCGTAGAAAATCTCGCCCGTCCCCGACTCGTAGAGCACCGTCCAGACTTCGAGCCCCTCGCCCAGCTTCCAGCACCGGCCGTGCAGCACCGCCCCGCGGCGGCAGAGCTGCGTCGCCTCGCCCTGATCGCCCGCGCGCTCCGCGAGGTGGTTGAAGTCCTTCTCGCTCGGCAGCTCAAGCCCGATGGCTTCAAACGTCTCTTCCATAATAAAGCTGACAGCTTCCGCCCGACGGCGACCGACCCGGTTTCAAAATAACTGCCCGGCCGAGGCCGGGTTGTGGCCGGGGGGCGCGGGCCGTCGGCCGACCGCCTCCCCTCACCTCGACGCCCTCTTCTTCGGGGCGGGCTTCGGCTCGACGTCTCCGGCGCGCGGGGCGCGGCTGCGGAAGCCTCGGATGTTGCGGGCGGGGCCGTGCCGGGGCGTCGCGCCCGACCGCACCATCTCGGCGAACAACTCCACGTCGTAGTCGGCCTCGCGCGACATCTCCTCGCGGATGGCGTGCAGCTCTTCGAGAAATCTCGGCTTGCGGTACATAGATGGTAAATGGCGGATGGTTAATAGTAAATGGTGAATGGAAAAGCCGGGGTCGTCTCCATCCGCCATTTACTATTAACCATTCACCCCTTCTCAGTCATCTCCGACACGAGGAATTCCGGCGTCACGATCTGCGGGACGAAGAAGCCGGCGGCGGCGTTGAAGAGGCGTATGCGCGCCTGACGCCGCACGTTGGCGAGGTGCCCGAAGTTCCAGGTCACTAGATAGTCTATTTTGTGGAACGAGGCAAGCGCGACGTGGACGGCGTCGCCGATGTACTTGCGGTGGAAGATGCCGCGCGTGACGTAGCCCTCGGCGAGGATGGCGACCTCGTCCGTCAGCTCGACGCGTTCGAGCGGGGCCACGAGCTTGAGGTAGCCCGTGCGGTGCGGCTCCGGCACGCGCTCCAGCTCCCGCAGGACGAGCGGCGAGACGACGGGGCGGTACTCCGACATCTCGTGCTCCCACCAGCGGATGGTCAGGTCGCGCCGGAACGGCTCGCCGTTGTCGAGGTAGGCCCCGACGACGGAGGTCTCAAGGTAGATGCTCTGCTTCATGACTGGCCCGTCACGACCGGCGTCTTGGCCTTCGTGTCGTCGGCGGGCGCGCCCCCGGCGTTCGGCTGGAGCCGGATGAGCCCGCGCGAGAAGTCGAACGTCACGCGGTAGCGGCTGAGGATGTTGCCCCCGATGATGCCGGTCTGCTCGAACCCGGCGGTCTCGTTGATGGGCTCCAGGTCGAGCACCGCCGCGTAGACGTTCTTCCACGCGTAGGGGCCCAGCTCGACGCGCGGGAGCAGCAGCGTCTGGATGTTATCGGCGAGCCCCGCCGCGCCGTAGACCTTGATGAGTCCGCCCTGCGCGTAGCGCCCGAGCCCGTGGCGGTCGGCCAGCGCCTGCGAGACGACCGAGATGGACGCGCCCGTGTCGACGATGAAGTTGACCGGCTTCTCCAGCCCGTCGAAGTTGACCTCGCCGCTCCAGAAGCCGCTCGAAGTCGTGCGGATGGGTATCTCGAAGGCCGCGACCGGCGGGGCGGCCGCCTCGGCGCGGCGCGACTCCTCGTCGCGCACCAGCGAGAGCTTGCGCGCGCCGTAGTCGACGACCGTCATGTACTTGCCGAGCACCGAGAGCCCGACGTAGCCGTCAATCGGCTCCTGGTCGTTGTGGAACTCGCGGATGTAGACGGGGACGCGGTCGAGGCGCGCCTCGCCGACGCCGAGCGTCTGGAGGAAGCCGTAGACGATCTCGAAGCGCCCCACGCCGCCGACGGCGCGCGCCAGGCCGCCGCGCGCGACCGCCTTGAGCCCCACGCGCTCGGCCGCCTTGTTCGAGATGACGCACATCCCCGCGCCCGTGTCGATGACGAAGCGCAGCGTCTCCTTCGAGCCGTTGACGCGCACGCGGACGACGGGTCGGTTGTTGACCAGCTCGAACGGGAGCGTGACCGAGCCGGGGCCGCTCACGCTGAGCAGGTCGCGCTGCGCGCCGAGGTAGCGGAGGAAGTCGATCAGGCCGCGGATGCGCGCGCGGCGGTCGGCGTCCGTCCTGGGCGCGATGCGGAGGAACATCTCGTAGGCGTTGGCCGCCTCGGCGTAGCGCTCGTAGCGCGCGGCGACCTGCCCGAGGCTGTAGATGTAGTCGGGCTCGCCCGAGTCGAGGGCGGCGGCGCGCCGCAGACCCGCGAGGCTCTGCGCGAGGCGGTTCTCGTAGAAGTCGACCATCGCGAGCCCGGCGACGGCGAGGGCCTCGTCCTCCTTGAAGCTGAGCGCCGTGCGGAACTCCTCGACCGAGAGGTGGAAGTCGCCCGAGCCGAGCAGCGCCGAGCCGAGCAGCGCGTGCGCGCGCGCCGACTCCGGCTCGCGCGCGATGACGCGCGCCGCGTGGTCGTAGGCTTCGAGGTGCCTGCGCTGCTTGAGCAGCGTGCGGCTTAAGCCCAGGCGCGTCGCCGTGTCGCGCGGCTCTTTCGCCAGGAGGTCTCGGTAGAGCTTCTCCGCCCCCTCGAAGTCGCCGTCGCGCGCGGCGCGCTCGGCGCGCGCCAGCGCCTTGGCGTTCGACGCCGAGGCCGCGGGCGCGGCCCGAAACGCGAGCCCGGCCGCGAACGCGAGCGCGGCCACAACACCGGCCGCCCGGCGGGACAAGTCTTTCATCTCAAAACCCCCTTCGGGCTTTTCGCGAATTTTAGATTCGAGATTTTTGATTTGCAGGCGGCGCGGCCTTCAAACCTAAAATCGAAAATTCGCAAATCTAAAATTCACTTCAAAATCTCCCCGGTCTTCATCGACCAGAGTACGAGGTCGAGTTCGTCGAAGTCCAGGCGGACGTCGCGCGCGAAGTCGCGCAGTAGCTCTTCGGTGGCGAGGTAGCGCGCGCGGGTCGCGGGCGGCTCGGGCGAGTCGATGACGCCGACCTCGGCCAGGCAGCGCAGGATGTGCTTGTCGAGGATGGCGTAGCCGCGCAGGCCGACGTTGCGCAGGAAGTGGCTCGACTCCTTGTAGCCGAGCCCCTTGACGCCCCGCTCGCGCGCGAGCCAGTCGCGCCGCGCGACCGGGTCGGCGAAACCTTCGAGGCGCTCGCGCAGCCGCATCCCGCAGTCCCCCGAAAGGTACTCGCGCGTGACGACGATGTAGCCCGAGCGCGAGTTCGGGTAGCGGTGACGGCCCGCGAGCGCGGCCGCCAGCTCTTCGTGCGTGCCGCGCGCCAGCAGCGGCCGCACGGCCTCGACCGAGCCGAGCCCCATCCGCGCCGACGCGCCCGCGGTGAAGATGCAGAAGACCATCTCCTCCCACAGGCGCGCGTCGTCGGCCGTGCGCCACACCTCCTCGAACTCGGCGAGGCGCGCGCGTATCTCGCCGCGGCGCGCGCGGTGCGCGG
>DASVSK010000855.1:0-4555 GCA_036388135.1 Pyrinomonadaceae bacterium
CCCGCCGATGCGGTCGACGACCTTCTCCTCGATGGCGCGCAGGAGCTTGCCCTGCGCGGCGAGGGGCAGCTCGCCTATCTCGTCGAGGAAGATGGTGCCGCCCGCGGCCAGCTCGAACTTGCCCGGCCGCCGCTCGGTCGCGCCGGTGAACGACCCGCGCTCGTGGCCGAACAGCTCCGACTCGATGAGCGTCTCGGGGATGGCGGCGCAGTTGACGGCGACGAGGGCTCGGTCGCGCCGCGGCGAGAGGTGGTGGAGGGCGCGCGCGAAAAGCTCCTTGCCGGTGCCGGACTCCCCGAGCAGGAGGACGGTCGTGTCGGTCGAGGCGACGCGCTGCGTCTCGGCGACGGCGCGGCGGATGGCTTCCGACTCGCCGACGATGCGCGGGAAGCCGTAGCGGCGCGACCACTCCTCGCGCAGCAGCACGTTCTCGGTGCGGAGCCTCGTGTGTTCGAGCGCGCGCTCGATGAGGAGCAGGAGGTGGTTCGAGTCAACCGGCTTCTGGAGGAAGTCGTGCGCGCCGTCCTTCATCGCCTGCACGGCCTCGTCGACCGAGCCGTAGCCGGTCATCAGGACGACGGGCACGTCGGCGTCGGCCGACTTCGAGGCGCGCAGCACGTCGAGCCCCGAGCCGTGCGGCATCCGCAGGTCTGTGAGGACGAGGCGGAAGGGCTCGCGCGCGAGCGCCTGCGCGGCCGAGCGCGCGTCCTCGGCCTCGGCGACCGAGTAGCCGGCGCTCTCCAGCGTCAGCCGCAGCACGCGCCTCAGGCTCTCCTTGTCTTCGACGAGCAGGACGTCAGGCATGGGCTCTAATGATGAACGAGGAACGCCGGACGACGGGCTGTAAGCGGCCGGGCTTCAGTTCCTCGTCCAGCGTTCCTCGTTCATCGTTTCCTTGCCGCGGATGGTAACGACGCGGGAGAAAGGGTGTCAAGCACGTGCCGCGGAAAAGCGAAGGGCGCGGCCGCCGCGCGCCGCGCCCACTCTAACGCAGGTGCGCCGGCCCCTACTTCTCGACCACGCCGAGGGCGCGCGGGCCGAGCGACTCCATCGCCTTCCGCACGTGCTCGGAGTGGTAGCCGACGGTCGAGTTGCCGCCGCCCGACGTCGTGATGCTGGGCGAGCCGAACCCGCCCGTGCCGGTGTATGACAAGGACGTCGTGTTGAAGTTGTGCTGGAAGTTCGCGGCGACGACCGCGCCGAGGACGTCGGGGTTGCCGTTGCGGGAGATGACCCCGTCGCCGAGCGCGAGGACGATGCCGTGGAACTTCGAGCTGCCGCCCTGCGAGTAGGTGCCCGTCACGATGAGCAGCCCGGCCCCGCCGTCGTTGCCCCCGTTGAAGTTGACGTCGCCGTGGACGAAGCTGAACTTGGGGCTCGCGTCTGAGCCGAAGTCGGTCGGGTTGAACCGGCCGGCCGCCTCCGCCTTGGCCCTCATCCCGGTGATGAAGGCGCGCGCGAGGTTGGCGTCCTGGAGCCAGTACTCAAGGCTAGACGGGTCGAGCTTCTCCAGAAGCGTATCGCCGTGGATGTTGGTGTTGTCACTCTCGACCGCGGCCTCGCCCATGCCCTGGTTGGTGGCCGTGCCGAAGCCGTCGCCCGCGTCGAAGTCCGCCGTGTTGGTGACGGCGAAGGCGGCGACGTCCGGCATCAGTCCCGCGAGGTCTTCGCCCGTCCACTCGTGCGGGTTGCTGCTGCCGAGGGTGAAGGCGGCCATGCCGGTGTTGTCGTTGTCGTTGCTGCGGAAGGCGACGGCCGCGCGCGCCGTGAATTCGAAGGAGAAGTTGTCCAGCATCATCTCCAGCACCTTGGTCGCGCCCTTGGGCCCGCGCCCCACGGACTGGACGTGGAGGTAGCGCGGCGTGTAGTTGGCCGCGATGGCGTCGGTGGCGGCCAGGCTCGGGTCGGTCACCGTGACGGAGTAGGTGAGGTCGGGGCTGGTCGAGAGCCTGACCCGGCCGGTGGACGCCTCGTAGGTCATCCACTGTGAAAGGTTGTTGCCGTCGTTGGTGCAGGCGGCGGCCGTGCCGCAGGCGAAGTTGTGGAAGTTCGCGTCCAGCCCGCCCGCGCCGGCGCGGTTGCGGCGGGCGACCGTGAGCGCGGCCTGGAGGCCGGCCTCGGCCGCGTAGTACGCCTGCGCCTCGGCCGTGGAGTCGACGGCGTTCGAGGCGCTCATGCCCGCCGTGGCGACGAGCGCGCCGCCGGCCGCCAGCAGGAGCATCGCCACCAGCAGCGACGTGACGAGCGCCGCGCCGCGCTCGCCCGCGCGGCGGAGTGAGATTTCAGTGGGCTTGCTTCTCATCATCATCCTTCACCTCGGGGGGCGGGTCACTGGTTGAGCAGGAGGTTGCGCAGCATGGCCTGCGAGACGACCTCCATCTGCGAGGCCGGCTGGTAGCCGGACTGCCCCGACGTGCCGACGGCCGGCAGCGTGACGGTCACGGTGACCTCGACGCTCTGCGCCTCGGACGCGTCGGCGGCCTCCGCCCCGTCGGAGTCGAGGTACTTGAATTTGAGGCTGTCGATGCGGTTGGCGAGCGGCGAGATGCTGTTCGAGTTGTTCACGTCCTGCCGCGTGACGAGCGTCTGAGTGATGCCGGAGGCGTCGACGTTGTTGATGAGGGCGAAGACCAAATCCTCGCCCGCGTCGCCGGTGTCCGTGTCGCACTGCTGCGCGGTGCCGTTGGTCGCGGCCGTGCAGAAGGCGTTCAGGTTTGTGCGGACGCGGAGGGCGAGCGCGCCCGAGTCGGCCGCGACCAGCCCGTTGTTCGTCATCCCGAGCCCGGCGTTCGATATCTCGCGCGTCATCGACTGGAGCGCGCGCTGCACGTCGGCGACCGCCTCCGACCGCTGGTTCTCGCGCGTGCGGACGGCCATCGACATGGCGAGCATCCGGCTGGCGATAATCATGATGACGAGCGTCACGCCGAGCGCGACCATCAGCTCGATGAGCGAGAAGCCGGCCTCGCCCGACCCCACACGCGTCTCTTTCTGTTTTCTCATCACTCTCCTGCTCCGTGGACGCGCGGCCGCCCTCAGTCGCCGACCAGGTCCGAGGCCCTCAGCATGACCAGCGTCACGCCGCCGCCCGTCCAGCGCCCGTTCACCGCGGGCGTCACGGTGACGGTGATCTTCTTCTGCCTGCCGGTCGGGTCGGTCGTCGCCCCGTCCTCGATCTTCTTCGTGACGGCGAAGGTGCGGCGGTCGGACTTGCCCGCGGCCGTGCTGCCGAGGTCGACCGAGGTGTTGGTCGTGCCGTTGACGAGGCTGGTGTAAGCCTCGGCGCGGTAATCCTCCATCAACTGCTGCGCCAGCGCCAGAGCGCGCGCACGGTCGCTCGCCCCGGCGTTGAAGCTGGTCGAGAAGAGGAAGAGCGAGATGGCGCCGAAGCCGATGACCATCGCGATGAAGAGCGCGATGACGGTTTCGAGGATGGTGAAGCCGGAGTCGGCGCGCGCGGCGAGCGCGCGTTGGGCGTTGGGCCGTTCGTTGGCGGGGTGCATCTCGTCCCTCTCCCTCAGTTCGAGACCGCGAGATAGATTTCCTGCGCCGCGCCGCAGCCGGTGGGCGGCGTCACGCGCACGACGAAGTTGCCGCGGTTGGACTGGCCGGTCAGCGCGGTGATGGTGATGACCGAGCCCGACACGCTGATGGTCAGGTGCGACCCCGTGGTGCTGACTTCGGCGGCGCTGACCGTCGCGCCCGCGGTCGCGTTGCTGAGCGTGGCGGTGACGGTCGTGGTGCGGTTGTTGCCGGAGTTGCGCATCGCGATGCGCGAGGTCGAGCTGCTCGTCGGCGACAGGCTCATGGTGCATTGCGTGGACGAACCGCCGGGCGGGACCGTGCCGCCGCCGGTCGAACCGCCGCCGGTCGAACCGCCGCCGCCGCCGGTCGAACCGCCGCCGCCGCCGTTGCCGTTACCGTTGCCGTTGCCGTTACCGTTACCGTTGCCGGTGGGCGTCGGCGTCGGCGTCGGCGTCGGGGTGGGCGTCGGGGTGGGCGTTGGTGTCGGAGTCGGGGTCGGCGTCGGCGTCGGGGTGGGCGTCGCGGTCGCGGTCGGGGTCGGCGTGGCCGAGGAGCCAGTGCCGGTAGTGCCCAGCGCGCCGGAGTCGCCGGAGGCCGGGTTGTAAGTGCCGGCGGTCAGCGTGATGGGCTCGCGGTCGAGCGAGACCTCGCCGGCGCTGGTGATGCCGACGACGGCCTCGTGCCCGCGCGCGTTGGTGAAGTTGATGCGGTAGGCGCTGCCGGTGCGGCCGTGCCAGTCGAAGGTGATGGCGACGGGCGTCGCCGTGCTGGGCGTCGTGTTAACCGTCGTGCCCGCCGAGTCCGTCACGGCGACCGTGGTCACGGTCACGCCGTCGGGGAGGGTGAAGACCTGGTGGGTGGGCGCGCCGTCGTAGTTGTGGTCGAGGAACGCGTCGTACTGCGTCGTCGAGTTGAGCGTGATGACCCCGTCGCCGCCGCCGAACGAGCCGTGACGCCTGACCGTGTCGAGGCGCGCCTTCTCGGTGTAGGCGGCGAACTCGCGCGCCGCGTTGGTCAGCGTCATCTGGTC
>DASVSK010000856.1:0-2422 GCA_036388135.1 Pyrinomonadaceae bacterium
CGGTAGCGTGCTGGCGGGCGTCGGCTCGGGCGGGAGCAGCGCGTGGCGCTCGGGGCTAAGCTCCTGGAGCTTGTCGGCCGCCGAGCGCGTTACGGTCGAGGCGGGCAGCGGCTTGTCGTCCTTGCCCTTCGCCTCGCGCGCGGCCTTGACCATCTGGAAGAGGAGGTTGACGGCCTCCTCCTTCTTCCCCTGCTTCTCAAGCACGGAGGCCAGCCGCAGCCTGACGGCGTTCTGCGAGACCGCGCCGCCCTTGTCGTTGAGAAGCTCCTGGTAGAGGGCGGCCGCGGCGTCGTACTGCGCGTCGGCCTCGCGCGCCTGCGCCAGCGCGAAGCGTGCGCGCGCCGCGACCTCGGCATCGCCGCCCTTCGTCAAAGCCTCCAGCTCGCTCAGCCCCTTCGGGCGGTCGAGCGTCAGGAGGCTGGCCGCGGCGAAGTAGCGCGCGATCTCGCTGTAGGGAGAGCCGTAGTCGCTCTGCACCTTCTGGAACGCCTCGACGGCCTTCTGCGCGCGCTCGCGCTCGTTGGGGAAGGTCGGGCCGGTCTGGTTCGGCTGCGGCGTCGGCGAGACGGGGGCCTCGGCGATCTCGATGGCCTTGCCGAGGGCGAACCGCGCCTCGTCTGCGCGCCGCTCGCGCCACCAGTTGAAGGCGAGGAGGAGCGCGACGAGGGCGACCGCCCCGCCCAGGGCGTAGAGGATCGTCCGCCCGCGCCCCTCGAAGCGGTGCGAGAGTCGATCCGCCGCGTTCAGGGTGGTGTCGCGGAACCTGTCGTGCTTGAGTTGCTGCGTGCGTTTCTTTGTAGTTCGGGCCACTGGTTTTTCCGGTGCAAGACCGCACTACAGGGTGCGTTCTCAAGTAGTGGAGTTCGAGGCAAAAAGTCACTCTAGCCGGGGGGTACTGGGTTGTCAAGCAAGCGCTTTGGCGGAATTTTCGTTGCGGGCGGCGGCGCGGCGGGGCTATGCTGTCGAACGGTTTTCGCCCGCCGCCGCATCGAACAAAAGCGCATGAAATTTTTCCCGGAACAAAGCCGCCCTGTGCGGTGTCGAAGTAAACAGTCGGAAGGGGCGAGTCCCTTCGACAGACCCTCCCGGTTCGACGGAGGACGCTTGTGAGCTTCGGGGAGCCAATCGCCCTCCGCATGGAAGCGGAACTGGAGAGAGGTGCCGACGCGGCGGCTCAGGCCGAGGCGCGCTCCGTCCCGACGGCCGAGGAACAGTTCATTGAAAGGCTCAGGGGCGGCGAGGCGGCGGCCTTCAACCGCATGGTCGAGGAGCGGCACGGCGACGTCTACGCCCTGCTCCACCGTCTGACCGAAGACCCGGAGGAGGCGCGCGACCTGACGCAGGAGACGTTCCTCCAGGCGTTCCGCCACCTCGCCAACTTCCGCGGCGACGCAGACCTGCGGACGTGGCTCTACCGCATCGCGGTCAACCAGGCGCGCAACCGCTGGCGCTGGTGGAAGCGCCGCCGCCGCGACCGCACGGTCTCGCTCGACGCGCCGGCGCACGGGGACTCCGACGCCCCGCTCTCGGCCGGGCTCGAAGGCGAGCGCGACGCGGACCCCGAGCAGCAGGCGCTGGCGCGCGAGCGCGAGCGGGCGCTCCACGCGGCGCTCAAGTCTCTCGCGCGCCCCTACCGCGAGGTCGTCGTGCTCCGCGACATCGAGGGGCTCAGTTACGAGGAGGTCGCCGACGCGCTCGACCTCAACGTCGGGACGGTCAAGTCGCGGCTCTCGAGGGGCCGCAACGAGCTGCGACGCAGGCTCGAAGGCTCTTTGTAAATTTAAGGTTTTGATTCGCGGTGCGGCACCCGCCTTCCGGCGGCCCGCCAATCGAAAATCAAAAATCTTAAATCAAAAATTCCGGATGGCTGCCCCGCCCCGGCTTCGACCAACACACCCCGGTGCCATGTGGGTCAGGAAGCGGCAGGGCGGGCTCGACGCTCGGCGCGGACTCCGCGCCCGAGGGTTTCCGACGGCGGGCGACTTTGAAAACGCGGCCAGCAACACCCGTTCTTCTACCGCCGCCCCGCACGGACTGAGACCCGAGGGCCGGAGCCGCCGCCGGGCGCACGCGCCCGTAACAACTGCTTCCTTTTAGAGAAGGGAGCAGCCGGGGTCGGCCAGCCATCCGGGAGAGATGTTAAATGTCGGATGCCGGACGTCAGAAAGGCGACGACATCCGACGTCCGGCATCCGACATCCGCTTATGATGACGTGTCTGGAATCACAGAAGACCTTCACGCCGTACCTCGACGGCGAGCTGACGCGTGAGGCGTCCGCCGCGCTCGCCGAGCACGTCGGCGCGTGCCCGGTCTGCCGTCATCAGCTCGAAGAGACGCGCGCCCTCGTGCGCGGCCTCTCGCTCATGGCGCGGCCGGCGCCCCCGCCCGGGCTCTCCGCCTCCATCCGCGGCGCGCTCGTCA
>DASVSK010000857.1:0-3623 GCA_036388135.1 Pyrinomonadaceae bacterium
CGCAGAAGCTCGCCGAGGCGCGCGCCCCGCGGCAATTTATCAGCGCCCCCCGCCCCGGCCGCGAGCGCCGCGTTGGAAGGGTGCGGGTCGGCGTTCAAAAAGCTCCTGTTCTCGACCGTCGCCGAGACGAGAGACCAGTGCCGCCAGCTCAGCGCGTCGGTCAGCTCCGCGGGCGGGAGGTCGACCGCTTCGCCCGCGGCCGTCTCGCCGCGCAGGACGAAGTAGTCAGTCCCCCTGCGCGGGTCGCCGCCCGCCATCATCATCGTGTAGGCCGGGAACGGGTAGAGGTTTCTGAGCGCGAGGAAAGACCAGACGAGCGGCGCGCAGAGCGCGACCGTCAGCAGCGCGTAGCGCAGTCGCACGCGGCGGGCGTAGGTCGCGCCGCCGTCGCTCGGGCCTGCCGCGTCCGCGGGGTCTCCGGCCATAGTCGAAGGAATCGGGAGCGGCCGCGGCGTCGACGATGACAACGCGGCCTGTGTGACTCTCGCCCGGCGGGCTCAGGCCGCGCGGACGAGTTTGAAGGCGCGCAGGTTGTCGAGCAGCTTCCGCACGCTCTCGGCGGCGTGCTCGGGCGTGACGTCGTAGGCGGCCGTTATCTGGCCGACGATCTCTTCGAGCGTCTGCTGCCTCTCCAGCCCGCGCCAGACGATCACCCCGGTCTCGTTCAGTTGAAAATACTTCTTCGTGTTGAGGTCGACGAGGATGCCCTCGCCCGCGTCGAACTCCGTAAAGACCACGTGCTCATGCGGCACAACGCCGTTCGTGCTCGTCAAGTTAATGTCCTGCCTCGTCACCCTTATTGGACGTGCCGCCGGGCGGGCCGGCGACGGAGAAACTTTACCCGCGGGGCCCTGCGGCCTGTAAGACAGGGAGCGCGCGCGGCGGCGCGGCGGTCGCGTCTGCGCGCCACGGAATCTTGCCGAAGCTTTGCAGGCAGAAGAGGCACGGCGAGCCGAGGTAGATGTCGGGCTTGAGACCCACGGCGGCGGCCCCCGCGAGCGCCTCGCGCCTGCGCGCGGTCTGCGCCTCGGCCACGCCCCGCAGGCGCGTGACCGCCGCGGCGAAGCCCTCCCGGTTCAGGTCTGCGACCACGTCCGGCTCGCCCGCCGCGCCGCGGTAGCCCGAGAGGTTGCAGCAGAGCGAGAGACGCCCGCGGTAGTCGATGTTGCAGCTCGTCCCGGCCAGCGCGGAACAGGGCGGCTCGGGGTCTGTGTTGTAGTAGCCGACTTCGAGGCTGACCCGCATCCTGAAGACGCGCGCGAGCACGGCAATCTCCTGCTCGGCCTCCGTGCGCTCCTCGGCGCTGAGCGCCAGCGCGTCCTCCGCCGCGCCCGAGGTCGGCAGGTTGTGCCCGAAGCTCAGCGCCGACGCGCCCATCCGCGCGGCGAAGAGCGCGAGCTGTTCGAGCAGCGGGAGCGTGTCGCGCCGGAGTCCCACCTTGACGACGAAGGGCAGCCGCGCGGCCTGGCAGCGCGCGAAGGCGCGCACGACGCGGACGAAAGAGCCCTCGCCGCGCCAGCGGTCGTGCGCCTCGCGCGTCGGGCCGTCGAGGCTGAAGGAGACGTGGCTCAGGGCGGCGCGGTTGGCGGCGACCGCGGGCCAGACTCGCTCGAAGTGCCAGCCGTTGGTAACGAAGCTGCACGTCAGCCCCTCCGCGCCCACGGCCTCCAAGACCTCGCCGAAGCGCGGGTGGAGCGTCGTCTCGCCGCCGGTGAACATGACCTGCTTCGCGCCCACGGCCTCGCGCGCCTCGCGCACGACGCGGCGGAGCAGCTCGACCGAAAAGAAGTTGGCGCGGGTGTGGTAGAGCGCGTCCTCGTCGCGCAGGCAGTAGGAGCAGTGGAGGTTGCAGATGTTCGTCAGCTCGACTATCAGGCGCGGCGGCCCGTAGTCGCGCACGCGCGCCGACTCCCCGACCGTTTCGAGCGCGGCGACGTTCACTGCCCTTCCCCCCGCGCGCGCACGAAGCGCGACGCGTGCGCCGCGTCGCGCATGAGGTCGGTGCCCGCGCGCAGCTCGTAGCCCTCGGCCTGGCGCGCGACTTTGGCGAGCACGCCGAGGTGCGCGGCCGCCGCGCCGCGGTCGTAGCAGGCCCAGGGGCAGATGCGCAGTAGCGCGCGCATCGTCTCGGCCTGCGAGAGCTTGCGCGTGCGGCTCGAAGCCTCGTGCGTGAGCGTGGGGAAGAAGATTGCCCGCGGGACGCAAGACTCCGTGAAGCGGTCGGGGAAAAGCTCCTGCGGCTCGAAGCGGCGCTTGAGCGGGTCGAACGGGACGGGCTCCGAGAGGCGGTCTTCAAAGCCCCCGAGGACGCCCGCGGCGACCGTCGGCTCGGTCACGGCGAACTGGCGGCGAAGGGCGCGCGCCTCGACCGAAGCGCCGCGCTCGTGCAGGAGCAGAGAGTCGTCCGAAAGGTATTGCCACCCCGCGTTGGCGAGCTGCGTGGCGAGGGTCGATTTGCCGCTGCCCGACGGGCCGACGACGAGGACGCCCGCGCCCGACTCGGGCTCGACCAGACCCGCGCCGTGTAGCTCGAAGAGTCCGCAGCGGCGCAGCGCCGTCATCGACGCGTTGAAGATGAGGCGGGCCAGCGACGCCCTCTCGCGCGCCGCGGGGCTTGAACCGAACCAGACTTCGACCCGCCGCGGGCTCTCGGCACGTACGCGCACGGCCGAGCCGTCGCTCTCGAAGAAGTATGTCCGTCCGTCCGTGTGGCAGAGGCCGCCGCCGGCCGTCTCGAACGTTTCGAGGCCGCGCGGCGCTTCGGGGACTTCGCCGGAGCCCACGACGATGGTCGCGTCGGCCTCGGCCCCCGCCGCGTCTTCGACCGCGGAGACGTGCCAGCCGGCGAAGTAGTGCCGGAAGAGCAGCGCCGCCTCTCGTTCGTCGGCAAGGACGCAAATGAAACGACCGGCCACCGCGTAAAAGCTCGCGAGAGCCGGTCTCTCATTATTTCCCACGTCCCCGGCGGACGTTTCGGGGATGATTACTCTGAACATTTCACCGCAAGACCCGGGCCCGACGCCACGGACTTAGTTGGTCGCGCCGCTGTCGGTGAGCTGGAAGAAGGTCGTGGCTTCGAGCACGTCGATGGGAAAGGAAACTTCCGGCTCCACGAACGTCTTCTTGCACGCGGCGGGCTCGGCCGCCCGGACGTTCTCCACTTCGTTGACCTGGGAAAGCTGCACGGGGATCAGATTCTCGGTCTTACTAATCAAGATATTGCCTCCTGTAAAGTTACAAAGATTTGGCCGAAGCCGGTGACAAAAGTGCGAGGCGAAGGGGCTGCACTTGAAACGTCTGTAAGTCAACCCGGTAGTAAAAGCGCACGCCCGGCGACAGGCTCCGGAACGCCTGATCGAGCGGGTAATTTTGGAACTCGACGTCGACCAGCTCGGCCGAATCGTAACGCATCTCGAAGGGGACCCCGACCTCGCTCGCAATCTTGAAGAGCACGACCGACAGCGGCTGCTTGCGCGCGCGCACGCTCAACTGGTTGTTCGACCAGGTGACGCGCAGAGGGGCTTCCTCTTCCTTCTTCCGCTGCGCCTCGCTGTCCGTGCCCTCCTCCGTGTCGCCCTCTATCAGTATCGCCTCGGAGGTGCCGCGCACGGCGGCGTTCATCG
>DASVSK010000858.1:0-1872 GCA_036388135.1 Pyrinomonadaceae bacterium
CACCAGCCTCGCGCCCGTTATCAAAGGCCAGAAGAACTCCCACACCGAGACGTCGAAGCTGAAGGGCGTCTTCTGCATGACGACGTCCGAAGCCGTCAGCCCGTACTCCTCCTGCATCCAGAGCAGGCGGTTGACCACCCCCCGGTGCGCGTTCATCGCACCTTTAGGACTGCCCGTCGACCCCGACGTGTAGATGACGTAACAGAGCGAGGCGTCGTCGACTGTCGGCCCAGGGTCGGAGTCGCCCTCGGCCGCGATGGCCTCGCCTTCGGTATCAAGATTGACCGTGCGGCCGCCCCACCCCGCAGCCAGCGACGACGCCAGCCTTGCACTCAGCGACGAGTCGGTGACGAGCGCCTCCGGGCGGCAGTCCGTGAGCATGAAGCGCAGCCGCTCGGCCGGGTACTCCGGGTCCAGCGGGACGTAAGCCCCGCCGGCCTTCAGGACGGCGAGTAAGGAGATGACCAGCCCGACGGAACGCTCAAGCATGACAGCCACCCGCGACTCGGCCGACACACCCTGACGCCGCAGGTAATGAGCCAACCGGTTGGCTCGGGCGTTGAGCTCCGAGTAGGTCAGAGTCTCGCCCCCGAAGGTGAGGGCGATGGAGTCGGGAGTGCGCGAGACTTGCCGCTCGAAGAGGCCGTGGACGGACTCCCCGGCCGGGTAGTCGCGCGCCGTGTCGTTGCACCCGAAGACGAGGCGTCGACGCTCTTCTTCCGTGAGCAGCGGAAGCTCGGAGAGGCGCGCGTCGGGACGTGTGGCGGCGGCCGCGAGCAGCGTGCGGAGGTGGCCGGCCATCCGCTCGACGGTCTCGGCGTCGAACAGGTCTGCGGCGTACTCGAAGGTGGCGGAGAGGCCGCCGTCGCGCTCGGCCATCGTCAGCGTGAGGTCGAACTTCGCGCCCGCCGGAGTCTCACCCATCCTGCTCAGGCGCACGCCCGGGAGCGCGGGCTCCTCCTGCGGCGCGTTCTGCAAGACGAACATGACCTGGAAGAGCGGCGTGTGCCCGAGGCTGCGTTCGGGCTGCAACTCTTCGACGAGTTTCTCGAACGGCACGTCCTGGTGCGCGAAGGCCCCCAGCGTCGTCTCGCGCACCCGACGCAGCAGCCCGGCGAAGGTCAGGTCGTCGTGCAGCCGCGCGCGCAGCGCCAGCGTGTTGACGAAGAAGCCGATCAGCGGCTCCGTCTCAAGGCGGCCGCGCCCGGCGATAGAAGTACCGACGACGACGTCAGACTGCCCCGCGTGACGCGCGAGGAGGAGGTCGAAGCCGGCGAGCAGCGTCATGAAGAGCGTCGCGCCCTCGCGCCGGCTCAGCTCCTTGAGTTCGCGGCTCAGCCCCGTCGGGAGCGCGAACGAGACGCGCCCGGCGCGGTGGGTCTGAACGACCGGTCGCGGCCTGTCGGTCGGAAGCTCAAGCACCGGCGGCGCTCCCGCGAGCTGCCCGCGCCAGTACGAGAGCTGCTCTTCGAGCACCTCACCCCGGAGCCATTCGCGCTGCCACGCCGCGTAGTCGGCGTACTGCACGGGCAGCTCCGCGAGCGGCGATTCGCGCCCCTCGACGTCGGCCGCGTAGAGCGAGGCGACTTCTTTAACGAGCACGCCCATCGACCAGGCGTCCGAGACGATGTGGTGCATCGTCAGGAGCGCGGCGTGCTCAAGCCCTGCGAGCCGCAGCAGCGTGCAGCGCAGCACGGGCCCGCGCGCGAGGTCGAAAGGCACGCGCGCCTCAAGTGCGGCCAGACGCCGCGCCTCGGCCTCGCGGACGTCTTGAGGCAGCGCCGACAGGTCGACCAGCGGCAGCGGCACGCACGCCTCCGGCGAGACGACCTGCGCGGGGCGGCCCGCCCCGGCGGCGAAGCTCGTGCGCAG
>DASVSK010000859.1:0-5037 GCA_036388135.1 Pyrinomonadaceae bacterium
CTACAAGCCGAATTTGGGCGGCGGCAGATTCGGCCCGCTCAAAGTGGTCGCGTCCAGGCCCTCGCTCGCGGACTTGAGCGGCGGCCGCCAACAACTGCTCGACCTGGACGGCGACGGCCAACTTGATCTGGCAGCCTTCGCCGGCCCGACCGCGGGCTTCTACGAGCGCACGCGGGACGAAGACTGGAAACCGTTCCGGACTTTCGCCAGCCTGCCCAACGTCCGCTGGGACGACCCCAACCTGCGTTTCGTCGACCTGAACGGCGACGGCCGCGCCGACATTCTCGTCACGGAGGACGAAGTCTTCACCTGGTACCCCTCGCTGGCGGAGGAAGGCTTCGATTCGGCGCGACACGTCCGCAAGCCCTCCGACGAGGAGGCGGGCCCGCGCCTGCTGCTGGCCGACGGCACGCAGTCCATCTACCTCGCCGACATGTGCGGCGACGGGCTGGCCGACCTCGTGCGCGTACGCAACGGCGAGGTCTGCTACTGGCCGAACGTCGGCTACGGCCGTTTCGGGGCCAGGGTCTCGATGGACAACGCCCCCTGGCTCGACAACCCCGACCAGTTCAGCCAGCGGCGTGTTCGCCTGGCCGACGTCGACGGCTCCGGCACGAGCGACATCATCTACCTCGGCCGCGACGGCGTCCGCCTCTACTTCAACCAGTCCGGTAACCGCTGGAGCGGGCCCCGACGCCTCCGCCACTTCCCGCAGGAGGACGACCTCTCTTCCGTCATGACCGCCGACCTGCTCGGCAACGGCACGGCCTGCCTCGTCTGGTCGTCGCCGCTGCCGGGCGACCTGCGCCGCGTGCGCTACGTCGACCTGATGGGCGGGCGCAAGCCGCACCTGCTGCGGTCGGTCAAAAACAACCTCGGCGCGGAGACGAGAATTCAACACGCGGCCTCGACCCGCTTCTACCTCGAAGACCGGGCCGCGGGAACCCCCTGGGCGACGAGGCTGCCGTTCCCCGTCCACGTGGTCGAACGGGTCGAGACGTTCGACCACGTCTCGCAGACAAAGTTCGCGACCACCTACCGTTACCGGCACGGGTACTTCGACGGCGAGGAGCGCGAGTTTCGCGGCTTCGGCTACGTCGAACAAAGAGACACGGAGAGCTTCAGCAGGCACTCGGGCAAAGGTCTGTTTACGGAGCGGCCACGCGTCGAAGGAGAAGAGTTTCACCTGCCCCCGGTCGTCACCAGGACCTGGTTTCACAACGGGGCCTGGTGCGACGAGCGGAAGGTTTCAACGCAGTACGCCGGCGAATACTTCGGGGGCGACGCCCGCGCCGTCAAACTCTCCGACACCGTCCTGCCGCCGCTCGCCACCATCCGGGAGCAGCGCGAGGCGCGGCGCGCGCTCAAGGGCTCCATCCTGCGGCAGGAGGTCTACGCGGAAGACGGTTCGGCCGACGCGGGCGTGCCCTACTCGGTCTCGGAACGAAACTACGCCGTCATTCAGAGCCAGCCGCTCGGCCGGAATCGCCACGCGGTCTTCTTCGCCCACCCGCTGGAGACGATTGATTATCACTACGAGCGCAACGCGGCCGACCCCCGCGTCGTCCACACCCTGACGCTTGAGGTCGACGACTTCGGCAACGTGCTCAAGTCGGCGACCGTCGCCTACCCGCGCCGCATTCCCGCACACCCGGAGCAGTCGGGCGCACGCGTCACCTGCACCGAATCGCTGTTCATCAACAGGCCCAACGACCGGCCGGGCGACCCGGACTGGCGGCGCATCGGCGTCCTGTTCGACACGTTGACGTTCGAGGTCACCGGCCCCGCGCCCGCGGGCGAAGTGTTCACCTTAACTGAGTTGGGCGAAGCGATTCGGCGCGCCGCCGAAATCCCTTACGAAGCCGCGCCGACCGCGGGCGTCGCGCAGAAGCGGCTGGTCGAGCGCGTGCGCTCGCTCTTCTGGAAAGACGACCTGTCCGGCGCGCTGCCGTTAGGACAGCTCGAATCGCTCGCCTTGCCTTTCGAGGGCTACAAACAGGCTTTCACCCCCGGCCTCGTCGCGCGGCTCTTCGGCGGGCTTGTGGACGACTCTCTGATGTCGGACGAGGCGAAGTACGCACACCTCGACGGCGTCTGGTGGACGCCGTCGGGGCGGACGCTGTTCGAGACGCGAAGCGTCAACTCAGACCGCGACCCCTTCTACCTGCCCGTGGCCTTCATGGACCCGTTCGGCAACGTCTCCCGCACCGTATACGACCCTTACAGCCTGCTCGTGGCGGAGACGTGGGACGCGCTGGGCAACCGGAGTACGGCCGCGAACGACTACCGCGTGATGCAGGCCGCCGAGATGGCCGACCCCAACCGCAACCGCTCGGCGGTCGGATTCGACGAGCTGGGGATGGTCGTCGCGACGGCGTTGATGGGCAAGTCGGGCGGCGGCGAAGGCGATACGCTCGAAGACCCGACCGACAGGCTCGAATACGACCTGTTCAACTGGATGCGGCGCGGACGCCCTAACTTCGTCCGCACCCTCGCGCGCGAACGGCACGGCGCGTCCAACCCGCGCTGGCAGGAGTCTTACGCCTACTCGGACGGCTCGGGCCGCGAGGTGTTGAAGAAGGTGCAGGCGGAGCCGGGCCCCGCGCCCCGGCGCGATTCGTCGGGCGCGCTCCTGCGCGATGCGTCGAACAAAATCGTCTGGGGCGAGACCGCGCCCGGCGTTCGCTGGGTCGGCACCGGCCGCACAGTCTTTGACAACAAGGGCAACCCGGTCAAGAAGTACGAACCGTTCTTCGACAGCAGCCCCGCCTTCAACGACGACCGGGAGCTGGTCGAATGGGGCGTGACGCCGATTCTGCGTTACGACCCGCTCGGCCGCCTGACCCGCACCGACAACCCCGACGGCACGTTCAGCCGCGCGGAGTTCGACCCGTGGCGGCAGGCCGCCTTCGACGAAAACGACACGGCGCTCGAAAGCCGTTGGTACGCCGCGCGTCAGAGCCTCCCGCCGAACGACCCCGGGCGAAAGGCCGCGGCAGCCGCCGCCGCCCACTCGAACACGCCGTCCGTCTCTCACCTCGACGCCCTGGGGCGCGCGTTCCTCACCGTCGCCGACAACGGCGCGGCGGGCAAGTACGAGACGCGCGTCGAGCTCGACATCGAAGGCAACCAACGCTCGGTGACCGACGCGAGGGGTCGCAAAATCCTCACGCAGGAGTTCGACATGTTCGGCGCGGTGATCCACTCGGCCAGCGTCGACGCGGGCGAGCGCCGGACGCTGAACAACGCGGCGGGTAAAGCCGTCCGACACTGGGACGGCCGCGGCCACGCCGTCAGGACTGACTACGACCCGCTCCACCGCCCGATGCGGGTGTTCGTCCGGCAAGGGGCGGGTGACGAAGTGCTGGCCGCGCGCTCGGTCTACGGCGAGGCGCACCCGGACGCGGAGTCTCTGAACCTGCGCGGCAGGCTCTACCAGCACTATGACGGCGCGGGCGTGGTCACGAGCGAGCGCCACGACTTCAAAGGCAACCTGCTCCGCGGCAGCCGTCGGCTCGCGGTCGAGTACAAGCGGCAGGTTGACTGGCGACCGCTGGCGACGTTGACCGACGCCGAGGCCGTCGCCGCGCCGCCGGACGCGCTGCTCGAAGGCGAGACGTTCACGACCGTCACCGAGTACGACGCGCTGAACCGCCCCACGCTTCTGACCACGCCCGACGACAGCCGGGTCGCCCCGACCTACAACGAAGCGAACCTCTTGGAGCGGGTCGACGCGAAGCTGCGCGGGGCGGGCGACGCGACGCCCTTCGTCAAGGGGGTGAGCTACGACGCCAAGGGCCAGCGCCTTCGCGTCGACTACGGCAACGGCGCTACGACGCGGTATGAATACGACGAAGAGACGTTCCGCCTGACGCGCCTGCGCACGACGCGAGCGTCGGACGGCGCGAAGCTGCAAGACCTCTCGTACGCCTACGACCCCGTCGGCAACATCACCGCCGTCCGCGACGACGCGCAGCAGGCAGTCTACTTCGACAACCAAGTCGCCGACGCCAGCGCCGAGTACGAATACGACGCCCTCTACCGCCTGCTCAAAGCCACCGGCCGCGAACACCTCGGCCAGACCGGCGGCCGGGCGGGCGCGCCGCGACGGCCCGACCACGACGACTCGTTCCGGACGAACCTCCCGCAGCCGGGCGACGGCCGCGCGATGGGTAACTACACGGAGCGTTACGAGTACGACGAGGTCGGCAACATCCTCAAGATGCTACACGCCGCCGCGACCGGAAGCTGGACGCGCGACTACGAATACGAGCAGGGGAGCAACCGCCTGCTCTCGACCAGCAACCCCTCCGGCTCGCAGACCGACAGGTACGAACACGACGCGCACGGCAACATCAAC
The DNA here is from genome assembly GCA_036388135.1 of Pyrinomonadaceae bacterium. GTDB lineage: Bacteria > Acidobacteriota > Blastocatellia > Pyrinomonadales > Pyrinomonadaceae > QHXN01. The sequence goes on from DASVSK010000859.1 coordinate 4,361, forward strand.
AGGATGCCCCACCTCCCGCGGATGGATTGGGACTTCAAAGACCAACTCCACGCGACCTCCCGTCAGGTCGTCAACGACAGCGGCACGCCGGAGACGACCTGGTACGTCTACGACTCAAGCGGACAGCGCGTGCGCAAAGTCACAGAGCGCCACGCCGCCGCCGGGCAGACGGCCGCCCGCAAAGCGGAGCGCATCTACCTCGGGAACTTCGAGCTTTACCGCGAGTACGAGCCTGACGGCGCAACGCTCAAGCTTGAGCGCGAAACCCTTCACATCATGGACGACAGGCAGCGCACTGCTTTGGTAGAGACCAGAACCCAAGGTGACGACTCTTTGCCCTCGTCACTCTTTCGATTCCAATATAGCAATCACCTCGGCTCATCAAGCCTGGAACTGGACGACCAGGCCCAAATCATCTCGTATGAAGAGTATTACCCTTACGGCAGCACATCGTATCAAGCTGTGCGCAATCAGACTGACACCCCAAAACGCTACCGCCATACCGGTAAAGAAAGAGACGAAGAAACCGGTATGCAATATCACTCCGCGAGATATTATTTACCGTGGATAGGCAGGTGGTTGAGTACTGACCCCATTGGAATACGCGACGGGATAAACCTTTACAGGTACAGCAGAAATAGCCCTGTTTGTTACTCTGACCCGCGAGGATTACAGGC
>DASVSK010000860.1:0-5728 GCA_036388135.1 Pyrinomonadaceae bacterium
GACGCCGTCGAAGGTGACGTTGACGCCGCCGCACTGTTTGTTGTCGGCGGCGACGAGGTAGGGGCCGACGAGGCGCAGCGTCAGGCGGCAGTTGTCGTCGTCGCCGACGCTCAGGACGTCGCCCGCGGGGGCGGCCTCGCCCTTGATTTCGCCGACGTGGACGTTGCCGGGGTTGACGCCCACCCACGTCGCGCCGCCCTCGACGCGCAGCACGCCCGCCTTCCGGCCGCGGCTCAGGCGCAGCGCGTTGTCGTAGAAGCCCCACGCGCCGAGCCACAACGCGATGGGCGGCCGCGCGGCCGGCTCCGAGACGTCGAGGCGGTCGGCCGGCAGCCACCCGACCGTCTCGGAGCCGCGCGCGGGCTGATACCATGCGCAGACCCAGTCGCCGAACGTGCGCGAGGTCAAGACCGCGTCGCCGGGGATGAGGTAAGCCTTCTGCCTGCACTCCGCCGACGTTCCGGGGCAGCCCTCGTCGTCGCCGCTGAAGTAGACGCGCGAGCCCCTCCTGCCGTTGACGCGCGCCGGCTTGAACTCCTCGGAGTCGCGCGTGAACGCGCCGTTGCGGCACCAGTTGGCCGGGTTGCCGCCCTCGACCTGCGCCGCCGCCCGCGACGCCGCGCAGCCGAGCGAGGCGAGCAGCGCCAGCGCGTAACACAGATGTCTTCTCATCGTCTCCCCCTGTCTGTTCCCGCTTTCCGTTCGGGACGAAGTGTAGCCGCCTGAAGCTCCCGCCGCACGCCGAAGACACGAAGAGCGCGGCACGGAGAGGGCGCGACGCCCGCAGCGTGTGTGCGGCGTTCGACCTGCCCGTGTCTGTATCGGTGTCGGGTGAAGATGGCGGTGTGGCGTTGGATGGCGGTCAAACGCGCGGCCTGTAATCCGAGCCTGCTAAGTGGCAGGCTTCGCTTCGAGCTTGTCCATACGATCCTCAAACCGCGTCTGGTCGGCTCGCAGCGTGAGCATGTCACGACCGAGAACAGTCACCTTACGGTCTAAGGCGTCAACCTTCTCACTTAAGACGCCGACGTCCTCCCTGACGGCCACGATCTCGGCCAGCGCGCGCTCCCAGATGGGCTTCGTCTCGACGGCCCTCCGTTCCGACTCGCTCTCAAGCCTTTGCAAGCGTGAGTTCGTGTCGCCCAGACGCGTCTCGACGTTATCGATTCGCGACTCCATGCGAACCATTCCGGCGTCGAGCGCGTCGAAACGTGCGAAGACGCGCTCCTCGAAGGAGCGGCCGTCCGGCAGGTTGTGGGTTGTTTCCTCGCTCATGGGCGAGATTATGAACCCGGCCCGATTTACGTTCAAGCGTTACGCGGTGAGCTAAGGGTGCGCCGCCCCGGCGCGGGTTACTTCGCCGGCCGGTTGTATTTCCTCAGCACTTCGCGGAGGCGTTCGTGGGGGATGGCGTGGGCGGTGTTGACGTCGATGCCGCTCATCTTCACGCCGCGCCCCGCGCGCGGTATACTTCCGGGCAGGTTCTCTCCCGGAAAAAGGTTGTCGGATGAAGTCGGAGAAAATTTCTGAGCTGACGACGAGCCGCCTGAGCGTCTACCTGCGCTGCCTGAACCTGCTCGCCTCGGCCGGCATCAAGACCATCTCGTCGCAGGCGCTCGCCGACCAGTTCCGCCTGAACTCGGCGCAGATACGCAAAGACCTCGCGCACTTCGGCGAGTTCGGGACGCGCGGCGTCGGCTACTCGGTGGACGAGCTGCGCCGCCACCTGACGCAGATACTGGGCCTGGACAGCACGCACCGCGTCGGCATCGTCGGCGCGGGGAACCTCGGCACCGCGCTCGCCAACTACAACGGCTTCCGCGAGTCGAACTTCGAGGTCGTCGCGCTCTTCGACAACGACCGCGAGAAGATCGGCCGCCGCGTCGGCGTCGCGCAGACCTCCGTCCACGACGTGCGCAAACTCGCGCGGGTCGTGCGCGACGAGTCGATAGACGTCGCCGTCATCGCCGTGCCGGCGCGCGTCGCGCAGCGCGTGCTCAACCAGGTGATGTCGGCGGGCGTCAAGGCGGTGCTGAATTTCGCGCCCGTGCGCCTGCACGCGCGACTCGGCGTCAAGGTCAAGACGGTCGACTTGACGATTTCGCTGGAATCGCTATCGTACTTCCTGGCGCGCCCGCAGATCACCTGCGTCACCAACCCGCGCAGCATCCTCCCCTACGAGGAGATCGCGCAGCGCGAAGAGCAGGAGTTGCAGCAGAGCTGAAAAGGAGTTCGGTCAATGTTGTCTTTACTACTCAAGAAGGCGCTTCCGTTCACGCTGACCTTCGTCGTCGGCACGGCGCTCGGCGGCCTGACGTGGCTGTTCGGGGGTTCGGAGAAGAAGGCGGAGGCGGTGCTGGTCACGCGCACTTACGACTTCAAGCGCAAGTGCGGCTCGCGCCGCCGCCACCTCGTCGCCGAGACCCGGCAGCTCGCCATCCTCTCCAAGCCCGAAGCGCGCCTGCCGCTCGGCGCGGAGCCGGGGCAGGAGGGCGCGCGCCGCGCCGTCGTGCGCGTGACGTTCGGGGCCGACGGCAAGGTTCAAGACGTCAGGCCGCTGGCGAGCTGGCTCCACGGCCGCGGCGAAAGCCTGGTCGGGGTGAAGGCGACGTGGGAGGCGGTCGAGCGCGCGGCGCGGCAGATCGGCTTCACGCCTGAGACGGTCGACGGCGTCCCCGTCACGGTCAGCAGGGACGTCGAGATACATTTCATGCGGGGGGAGTAGAGCGGGGCGGCCCGAAAAGTTTACTGATGGACGAGCAGACGGCCCGGCGCGAGATCGTGCGCGTCGGGCAACTCATGTACGAGCGCTCCTACGTCGTCTCCTCGGACGGCAACGTCAGCGTGCGCCTCGAAGACGGGCGCGTCGTCGCCACGCCCACGCAGACCAGCAAGGGCCGCATGACGGAGGAGATGCTCGCCGTCACCGACCTCGAAGGCAGGCCGCTCAACGACCGCCGCGCGTCTTCGGAGCTGGCGATGCACCTGCTCATCTACCGCGAGCGCCCCGACGTCCGCTCGGTCTGCCACGCGCACCCGCCGCACGGCTCGGCCTTCGCCGTCGCCGGGCTCGCCATCGACGAGCCGATACTCTCCGAAGTGATTTTAACCCTGGGCTGCGTCCCGCTCGCCGAGTACGGCACGCCCTCGACCGACGAGCTGACCGAGGCGATGCGGCCGCTCGTCAAGAATCACAACGCGCTGCTGATGGCTAACCACGGCGCGGTCGCCTACGGCGGCGACGTGTGGCAGGCTTTCGACCGCCTGGAGACTCTGGAGCACACGGCGAAGATAGCGATTCTCGCGCGCGCGCTCGGCGGCGCGCGCGACCTCCCGGCCGACTCCATCGAGAAGCTCATCGAGGTCCGCGAGCGCGCCGGGTATCTGGACGAGCGCGCGCGCTGCCAGTCCTGCGGCTACCTGCACCAGACGCGCGTCGTCTGCCCGACGGGCGAGCGCGACGCCGCCGCCCCCGCGCCGCCCGCCGCCCCGAACGGCAAAATCAGCCTGACGCGCGAGGAGTTGATAGAGCTTTTGAGTCAGGCGGCGCGGGCCGGCAGGTGATGGATTTCATCGCGGCGGACTTATCGCTTCACACCGCTCCCCGAAAGGAGTCGCCGACATGGCAAGTCGCCTGCTCAGGGAGTCGGAGGTGGAGTTAGCCGGTCAGGTCTTTGAAGACAAGCTGCCCTACGGCAGAATCCACCTCGCCAGCTTCTACCTCCCCGGCAACCAGGGCACGGCCGTCACGCTGGCCTCGGCCTCCTCGTTCCTCCCCGTGCGCGCGCTGAGGAACTACACCATCTACTTCGGCCCCGAAGTCTTCAGGGGCGGAGCCGACCGCCCCGGCTTCTGGGACACCTTCATCCACGAGCTGACGCACGTCTGGCAGGGCTACCACGGCCTCCTCGGCTGGGAGTACATGGCCCAGTCCGTGCTCGCGCAGGGTTACGCCATCCTCACGCGGGGCGTGCGCGACAGGGCGTACGACTACGAGCCCGGCGCGCCGTGGGGGAGCTACAACGTCGAGCAGCAGGCGCGGCTCGTGCAGGACTGGTTCCTCGACGGCATGAGGGCCGACGACGAGAGGTATCCATACATCGTCAACCACATCCGCGCGGGGCGGAACTGAGGCGGCGGCTCGAAGGCTGAATGCGGTGACGCGGCGACTGGGGGACACTTCTGGGTGGCGGCAGGCGGCGCGCGCGGCGGGCGGGGCGAAGGCGTTCGCGCGCGCCCTTCTGCTGCTCGCGGGCTGCCTGCCCCTGGCGGCGTGCCCGCCCGGCGGCGGCGACCTCGTCCCCGTCGCGCGCGGCGACGGGGCGAGCCTCGCCACCCGGAGCTTCGAGGGCGACACGCTGAGCGTCGCGCGCGACGGGGTGACGCTCAGGGCGCGCGGCGTCTGGAGTGTGGCGGACGCCGCCACTTCAGTTATACTCGAAGCCAGCAACGCGAACGCGGAACCGGCGGCGATAGATTTCGGGCGCGGCGAGCTGTCGAGGGATGGCGGCGGCGGGCGCTTGACGCTGCGCTCGGTCATGCGCGAGGCGGACGCGGGCGGCGCGCCCGCCGTCCTCCACGACAGGAGGGCGGAGATCGTCGGCGGCGGCGCGGCCACGTTCGTGCTCGAATTTAAGATGGACTCGGGGGACGGCCGCTCCGGCGTGCCGAGGGACGTGACGGGGCAGACCGTCACGCTGCGCCTCCCCGCCGAAGTCAGGCGTGGGACGACGCAGGCGGTCGATTTCGTCTTCGGCTTCGAGTACGCCGAACGCCGGCCGCGGGGTTGACCGCGGCGTGAGGGTTCGAGGGGCGGCGGGATTCAGTTCCACCGGAACGTTAAAATAAACCAGACAGCGAATCGGAGAAGGAAGATGGCTCAGGAAGCACTCGGGATGGTTGAGACGAAGGGGCTCGTGGCGATGATCGAGGCCGCGGACGCGATGGTGAAGGCCGCCAACGTCACGCTGGTCGGCTACGAGAAGATCGGCGCGGGTTTCGTCACGGCCATCGTCCGCGGCGACGTCGCCGCGGTCAAGGCCGCCACCGACGCGGGGGCTGCGGCCGCGCGCCGCGTCGGCGAGCTCGTCAGCGTCCACGTCATCCCGCGCCCGCACGGCAGCGTGGACGACGCGCTGCCGGTCGGCGCGGACAAGTAAAAGATAGTGAATGGTGAATGGTGAATCGTCGTCGAGTGACGGCCGGCCCGGGCGGTCGTCGCTCGGGCGGCAGTACTCGAACACCGTTGACCATTCGCCGTTGACCGTTCACCAAACGAATGATTATCGCGCGCATCCTCGGCACGGTCGTCTCGACGCAGAAGGACGAGCGGCTGAAGGGCAGCAAGCTCCTGATCGTGCGGCCGCTGAACCTCGACGGCTCGGACGGCTCCGGCTACGTCGTCGCCGTCGACACCGTGGGCGCGGGCTACCACGAGCGCGTCCTCGTCGTCGCCGGCTCCTCCGCGCGCCTCGCCGAGGGGCAGAAGGACAAGCCCGTCGACGCCGCCATCGTCGGCGTCATCGACACGGTCGACTTCGTGAACGATTGAAAAGCAGTAGACAGTAGTCAGTAGACAGTAGTCAGTAGGCTCCGCTTGATGCGCGTGGCCGCTGACACCCTACGATTCGACTGGCGAAGGCTTTTCTACTGACTACTGACTACTTCTTCATGCAACTAGCGCGTGTAATCGGCAACGTGGTGGCGACGGTGAAGAACGACTCGTTGG
>DASVSK010000861.1:0-1935 GCA_036388135.1 Pyrinomonadaceae bacterium
CGAGGCCCTCATCCCGCCGCGCCCGCCCGCCGCGTCCACCACGGCGCGGACGTAGGAGGGGACGCCGGCGACGAGCGTGCTGGCGTCGAGCGCCATCACGGCTATCTCCGGGTACGGCATCGGCTTCGGCTTCGCGGCCGGCTCGCCCCCCGCGCCCGCCGCGGGCTTCCCGCCGAGGCTCTGGAGGTCGATGACCTCGATGGTCTTCGAGCCGTAGGTCTCGCTCCGCGGCTGTACGTTCTGCGCGCCCGCGGCCATGCGCCCGAGCGCGAGCAGCGCGTCGGCGTTGAAGTTGCCCCTGACGACGACGACGAACTCGGGCAGGTTGTTGGCGGGCGGCGGGTCGGCGAGGCGCGCGCCGACCGCGACGTACTCTATCCCGCGCGCGTCGAAGCCGACCTTCTGCGCCTCGGCGAGCATCTTCTGGTATTCGGCCGCCGGCATCAGGCGCGGCATCACCTCGTTGATGACGCGGCGGGCGTTGACGTAGAGCACGGCCTGCGAGTCGGGCAGCGACGAGATGGCGCTGCGCGCGTCGACCGGGGCCTGCGCCGCCGCGGCCTGCGCCAGGGCGAAGAGGAGGGCGAGAGGCAGCAGAAGCCTCACGGGCGTCGATTTAGACATGCGAGTCGAAGTTTCCTTTCAGGTTAGAAGGGGGAGCGACAGAGAACGTGTGACGCCGTCCAAAATAAAGCTTCAAACTCTAAAGTTCAAGACATAAATTCAGCGGCCCTGCGCCGGCGCGCCCACGGGGACGTCGAGCGCGAACCCGCCCGCGCGCGAACCCGACCCCGGCTCGGTGTAGCGGAGGTCTGCGAACTGCACGAGCCACCCGCCCGACTCCGCGCGCAGCACGCGCGCGGCGGGGAAACGCGCGAAGCCGAGCAGGGCGCGCGCGTTCTCGTCCAGCGAAGCGAGCGCGGCGGCCTCGGCCTCCGCGCCCGCGGGTCTCTCGAAGCGCGTCACGCCGCGCGCATCTTCCGGCGGCGTCCGCCCCAGCTTTATGTCGAAGCGCGCGGTCGCGCGGTCGGTCTCGGCGAGACAGCGCCACGTGAGCGGGTCTGCCAGCATCGGCATCGCGGCCACGCGCAGGAGGCTCTCGCCGTCGCGCCGCGCGAGTCTTCGGGCCGCGCCCTCCGCCTCGCCGCGCGCGCGGGCCCGCGCGACCGACAGCGTCCCGCCGTAGGCGACGACCAGCGCCAGCGCCAGCGCCGCGACCCGCCACCCGAAGCGCTCGCCGGCCCGCTTCAGGTGGAGGACGACGAGCGCGGCGAGCCCCGCGCCCCAGAGGACGAGCGCGCCGACGGGGACGCCGAAGTCCGACCGCGACGACACGCGGAAGAGCGCCAGCGTGATGACGAGCGCCAGCAGCCCCCACGCCGCGACGCGCCAGCGCGCCGTCGCCAGCAGCGAGCACGCGCCGCCGAGCAGGAGCCACACCCACGGGTCGACGATGAAGAGCAGGTCGCCGTAGAACCAGCGCCCGTCCCACGGCAGCAGCGGCCGCACGCCGTAGTTGTTCGTCCAGTCGAGCAGCGGGTGCGACGCCGAGAGCAGCAGCGAGCAGACGAGCAGCCCCTTCAGGCGCGCGCGCGGCTCGCGCCCGCGCAGCCGCGCCCACAGGCGCTCCGCCGCGTAGACGAGCAGGGGGAGCGCGACGGCCAGCGCCAGCGTGCCGACTATCGAGTGCGTGATGCCCCGGTGGTGTTGCAGGTAGAAGGCAGGCCCGCGCAGGCGCGCGACGATGTCGATGTCCGGCATGTTCGCCGCGGCGACGCACACCAGCGTCGCGTAAGCGCCCTGACGGCCCAGCCCCGCCTTCGCGGCCGCCAGTCCGACGAGCGAGTGTGTGAGGTTGTCCACTGAAGGCGTAAAGCGGTGACGGGTGACCGGTGACGAGTAAAACAGTCTCGTACTCGTCCCCCGTCACCCGGC
>DASVSK010000862.1:0-2439 GCA_036388135.1 Pyrinomonadaceae bacterium
CGCACTTTCAGCCGAGACGCCCGCGCCCCGTAACGGTGGCGCGGGCGACCCTGATGCCGCTTGCCCTGCCGCGCCTTACCGTCAGCGCGAGAGCAGCGTCCCGACGTAGGTCAGCAGCTCGTTGGCGCAGACGGGGCAGTAGCCGCCGTCGCGCACCAGCCGGTCGACGACCTCGTTGATGCGGCGGAGCTGGTCGGGGTCGGGCGTCTTGGCCGAGGTCGTTATCTTCACCACGTCCTTGAGGTCGGAGAAGATTTTCTTCTCGATGGCCTCCTTCAGCCGCTCGTGCGAGGTGTACTCGAAGGAGCGCCCCTTGCGCGCGTACGAGGAGATGCGGATCAGTATCTCCTGGCGGAAGGTGTTCTTCGCGTTGTCGGAGATGCCGATCTGCTCCTCGATGGAGCGCATGAGCTGCTCGTCGGGCTCCATCTCCTCCTCGGTGATGGGGTCTTTGATCTTCTCCTTGTTGCAGTAGGACTCGACGTTGTCGAGGTAGTTGTTGCAGATGGTGCGCGCCATCTCCTCGAAGGAGTAGACGAAGGCGCGCTGCACCTCGATCTTCGCCAGCTCGTCGTACTCCCTGCGCGCCGCCGAGATGTGGTTGAGGTAGCGCTCGCGCTGCTCGGGGTTGATGCCCGTGTGCTGCTCGAAGCCGTCCTTGATGGCGCGCAGCGCGTCGATGGGGTTGATGCAGGTGATGCCGTCGCGCACCAGCGCGCCCGAGAGCCGGTTGATGATGTAGCGGGGCGAGATGCCGTCCATGCCCTCGCGCGCCGCCTCCTCCTTCAGCTCGCGCACGTCCTTCGACTTGTACCCCTCGACGTCCTCGCCGTCGTAGAGCTTCATCTTCTTGACGACGTCGACGTTGGCGCGCTTCGGCTCTTCGAGCCGCGTCATGACGGCGAACATCGCGGCCACCTTGAGCGTGTTGGGCGCGATGTGGACGTTGCGGAGGATGTCGGACTGGTTGAGCAGCTTGTCGTAGATGCGCTCCTCCTGCGAGACGCGGAGGTTGTAGGGGACGCGGACGAGGATGATGCGGTCTTGCAGCGCCTCCGACTTCTTGTTGCCCGCGAAGGAGACGTACTCGTTCTCGTTCGTGTGCGAGAGGATGACCTCGTCGGCGTAGAGCATCGCGAAGCGGCCGGTCTTGATGTTCTGCTCCTGCGAGAGCGTGAGGAGCGAGTAGAGGAACTTCTCGTCGACCTTCAGCATCTCGATGAACTCCATCACGCCGCGGTTGGCGATGTTCAGCTCGCCGTCGAAGCGGTAGGCCCTCGGGTCACTCTCGACGCCGACCTCGCCGATGGTCGAGAGGTCGATGGAGCCCGTGAGTTCCGTGATGTCCTGCGACTTCGGGTCGGAGGGCGCGAAGGTGCCGATGCCGACGCGGTTCTTCTCGGAGAAGACAATGCGGTGGACTTTGACGTCCTCGTGCCGGCCGCCGTAGGTGTGCTCCAGGGCGTAGCGGCACTGCGGGCAGAGGTCGCCCTCGATGTAGATGCCGTAATGCTTCTCCACCTCGGCGCGCAGCTCCGAGGGGATGAGGTGCAGCGGCTCCTCGTGCATCGGGCAGTCCTTGATGGCGTAGACCGCGCCGGCCTCGGTGCGCGTCCACTCCTCGAGCCCGCGCTTGAGCATCGTGACGATGGTGGACTTGCCGCCGCCGACGGGGCCCATCAGGAGGAGGATGCGCTTGCGGACTTCGAGGCGCTGCGCCGCCGACTTGAAGTACTCGACGATGCGCGCAATCGGCTCCTCGATGCCGAACAGCTCCGAGGAGAAGAACTTGTAGCGCGCGACCTCGTCGCGCGTCCCCTCGTTCAATTTCTCCACGCCCGAGGCGTGAACCATGTCGTTGATGCGTGCGTGAGAGAGTTGGGCGAGGCGCGGGTTCTGCGTGACCAGCTCGAAGTAGTCGCGGAAGCTCCCCTCCCAGGCGAGCGCCGCGTGTTCCTGGCGCAGCGCTTCGAGCCGCGCCGAGATGTCAAACTTGCCTTTGCCATCCTGCTCTTGCATAGCCTTTTAATAAACCTCTTGTCGGCTCGCGCGCTCAGGGACGGCGTGTGGAGTCACGCCCTCAGATGAAAAGTCGGGCGGCCCCGCCCGGGTGGCCGCCCTGAGGAACGTCCTCGATGCGCGTGTGCAGGGCGCCCGCGCGAGACGCGCTCGCCGCGCCGTCGAGTTCAGTTCAACTCCTCAACCAGCTTTTTTTTTCAAATGGGAAAGGGCCGCCGGGCCAGCTCAAGTCTGTTCGGGACGGCCGCCGTTGACGAAGTATAGCACAGCCCTCTCCCGCCCCCGCCAACACTATTTTTCGACCGCCAGCATCACGCGCGGCCGGACGAGCCCCGCCGCGGCGTCGTAGACGCCGACCGCGACGAGCGCCCCGGCCTCGTCGTGGACGCGGACGTGGCGGCCGTCCTCGAACCCCGCGGG
>DASVSK010000863.1:0-11350 GCA_036388135.1 Pyrinomonadaceae bacterium
GGCTGGCGGCCGGGGTCGCCCCGCCGTCGGCGTGGCCGAAGGAGTTGAAGCCGCGCTGGCGCGTGACGGTAGGCGTCGGACACTCCTCGCCGGTCGTCGGCGGCGGAGTGGTCTACCAGTTCGCGCGGCAGGGCGAGGAGGAGGTGCTCGTCGCGCTCGACGCTTCGACGGGCAAGGAGCTTTGGCGCGCGGGTGCCGTCCCCGCGCCCTACACGGTGAACCCCGCGGCGACCGACCACGGCAAGGGGCCGAAGTCGACGCCCGTCCTGGCGAACGGGCGCGTCTACACGCTCGGCATCGCGGGGCTGCTCTCGGCGCACGACGCGCGCACGGGCCGCCTCGTCTGGCGGAAGGACTTCTCGAAGCAGTTCCCCTCGACGTCGCCGCTCTACGGGACGTCGATGTCGCCGGTCGTCGTGGGCGACCTCCTCATCGCGCACGTCGGCGGGCACGACAAGGGCGCGCTGACGGCCTTCGACGCCGCGACCGGCGCGGTGAGGTGGTCTTACGACGCCGACGGCCCGGCCTACTCCTCCCCCGTCCTCCTGACCGCGGGCGGCGAGCGTCAAATCGTCACCTTCACGCAGAAGGAGCTGGTCGCGGTGTCGGCCGCGAACGGCGCGCTCCTCTGGAAGATGCCGGCCAAGACCTCTTACGACACCAACTGCAACACGCCGGTCGTCTACAAAGACACGGTCGTCGTCTCGCTCGAAGGGGCGGGGCTGGTCGCGCTGCGCCCGGCGCGCGAGGGCGGCAAGTGGGCGGCGCGCGAGGTGTGGCGCAACGCCGAGAACGAGCTTTACATGAACACGCCCGTCGTCCACGGGGGCGCGCTCTACGGGCTCTCGACGCGCAAGAAGGGGCAGTTCTTCGCGGTCGACGCGGCGACGGGCAAGACCCTCTGGCAGGGGCCGGGGCGGATGGGCGAGAACGCCTCGCTGGTCAACGTCGGGGGCGCGCTCGTCGCGCTGACGAACGACGCGGTGCTCTACGTCCTGCCGCCGGGAGCGGCCTCCTTCGCCCCGGCCGCGCAGTACACCGTCGCCACGTCGCAGACCTGGGCGCACCCGGTCTTCACCGGCGACCACGTTCTGGTCAAGGACGAGACGACGCTGGCCTCGCTCTCGCTCAGGTAGTTAAGAGAGTAGTCCGAAAACCTGAAGGGTTTGCCACGGAGGCGCGGAGATTAAGAAGGGGGTTGTCTTAACCCTCCTTAATCTCCGTGCCTCCGCGTCTCTGTGGCAGTTTTGAAGCGTGCTCTTGGAGTCGTTCAGTCGGTGAGTTTGTAGCAGGCCATCTGCGTGGCGTTGCGGACGAGCAGGCGGCCGCCCGCGATGGCCGGGCAGTTCCAGGTCTTACCCTCCAGGGCGGGGAAGCGCGCCAGCTCCGTGTGGCCGCCGGGCGTGGCGCGCACGAGCGCGATTTCGCCCTCCTCGGTCGTGACGATGAGGTGGCCGCTGGCTAAGACGACCTGCCCGTAGCCGTAGCCGCGCGCCTTCCACTTCTGCGCGCCCGTCGCCACGTCCACGCACGTCAGCATCCCCTCGTCCAGCCCGTAGACGTGGCCGTCGTGGAAGACCGAGCTGTTGAACTTGTTCTTCATCGACGGCCTCTCCCAGACCGACGCGGCCGAGAGCTTGCCGCCCGCGCCGCCGACCTCGACGAGCGCCGCGCCCTTGCCGTAGCCCGACGAGATGAAGAAGCGGTTCGGGCCGACGACGATGGGCTGCGAGACGTTGATGCCGATGGAGTTCGCCCAGGGGAAGTCCCACAGCACCGCGCCGTCCTCGGGCGAGAGCCCGGCCACGCGCCGCGCCGTGACGGCGAGCACCTGGCGTCGCCCGGCAAGCGTGACGAGCATGGGCGAGGTGTAAGAGGCCGTGTCGCCGAGCGCCCCCCAGACGGGCGCGCCCGTCCGCGCGTTGTAGGCGACGACCGACTTGCCGTTCGCGCCGCCCGGTATCACCACCACCTTGTCGTCGACGACGAGCGGCGAGGCCGCCATCCCCCAGGGGACGTTCGACGCGCCGTTGTCCTTCAGGATGTTCTTCGACCAGAGGAGCTTGCCGCTGCGCGCGTCGAGGCAGCGCAGCTCGCCGAGCGCGCCGAGCGCGTAGAGCCTCCCGTCGTGCCACGTCGGCGTGGAGCGCGGCCCGTCGCCGGTCGAGTCCGTGTAGAGCGCGTTCCAGGCGTGCGTCCAGACCTCGCGCCCGGTCTCGACCTGGTAGGCGGCGACCACCTCCTGGCCGCGCCGCTGCTCGATGGTGAAGGCGACGCCGTCGGCCACCGAGAACGAGGAGTAGCCGCCGCCCGAAGGCTGCTTCCAGAGCTGCTGTAGTCCGCCCTGCCAGTTCGTACGCACCGGCTGCTCGTCGTAGCGCCCGTCGCGGGCGGGGCCGCGGAAGTTCGTCCAGTAGTTCCTGCGCGCGGGCGCGGCCGACGGGGCCGCCGCCGACGCAGGCTGACCGGGGGCGGGCGCGGCGGCGGCGGCCTGACCGTCGGCGGCGGGCGTCTGCGGCGCGGCGGCGGCGGGGTCTGCGGCGGGGCTCGCCTGCGGGTCTGCGGGCGCGGCCGCGGGCGCGTCGGCCGCCGGGGCGGACTGCGCCTGCTGCTCGGCGCGGTGGCGTTCGAGCGCGGCGTAGTGCGACTCGGCGGCGGGGTCTGAGGCGGAGCGCGGGGCGAAGAGGACGTAGGCGTAGAGGCCGCCGAGCAGCAGGACGAGCAGCGAGCCGAGCACCTTGAAGGCGGGCTCGCGCCGCGTCAGCAGCAGGACAAGGCCGAGCGGCGGCGCGACGACCGAAGTCCCCAGCACGACCGGCCACGAGTGATACCAGGGCGTCCGTCTCTCAGTCTCTTCGTTCATGCTTTTCGCTCCGGGGCAAAATAGATGGGAGGGCGCCAGTTTAGCACGCCCTCCCGTTTAGACGACGCGGGCCGCGCGCTTGTTCCTTCAAACGCGCGGCCCGCGGCTTTTATTCCTTCAAACGCGCGCTCATTTCCCGGCCGGGCCGATGGCGTAGAGGTGCTTTTCGCCGCGGATGAAAATCTTGCCGTCTGCCATCGCGGGCGAGGCGTAGACCGGCTCGCCGAGCGAGTTGGTCCGCAGCACCTCGTGCTTCGGCCCAGCCCTGATGATGAAGGTGTCGCCGTCCTCGCTCGTCAGAAGAATCTTGCCGTCGAAGGCGACGGGCGACGCGGTGAAGGTGGCCGGGACGGGGACGCGCCCGCCCTCGTACTTGACCTCGCCGGTGCGCGCGTCGAGGCACGTCATCACGCCCTTGTCGGTGATGAGGTAGATGTAGTCGCCGTAGAGGATGGGCGAGGGGACGTAGGCCGTGCCCTTCGTGTAGCGCCACGCGATGTCGGCGTCCTTCAGCTCGCCCGACGCGCCGAGGCGGATGGCGTAGGCCGTCTTCGCCGGGTAGCCCGCCGAGACGACGACCATGTCGTGCCCGGCCGTGGCGACGGGCGAGGGGATGGCGTTGCTCTCAAGCCCCTTGCCGCGCCAAAGCTCCTTGCCCGTCGCCGGGTCGTAAGAGATGACGGACTCGGTGCCGCTCGCGATCAGCTCGGTGCGCTTGCCCGTGTTGACCAGCAGCGGCGTGGCCCAGCTCACCTGCACCTTGCGCGGCGTGCGCCAGACCTCCTTGCCGGTCTTCTTGTCGAGCGCGACGACGGAAGAGTTCTTGCCCTCCTCCTCGTCGGCCTGCACGATGACGAGGTTCTGGAAGAGCACGGGCGAGGTGCCCGTCCCCATCCCCACGGTGCCGAGCTTGCCCAGCTCGGCCTTCCACGCCAGCTTGCCGCCCATGTCGTAGGCGTAGAGCCCCTCGGCCCCGAAGTAGGCGTAGACGCGCTGCCCGTCGGTGGCGGGCGTCGCCGCCGCGTAGGAGCTCTTGCGGTGGCGGTCGTCGTAGGGCGTGCCCTCCCAGGCGGTCTGCTCCCAGACGACGCGCCCCGTGTCGCGGTCGAGTGCGATGACCTTGAAGGTGTGCCTGCGGTCCGCGCCGACGCTGTCGGGGTGCTTCCACTCCTGCCCGCCCATCACGTGCGTGGCGGCCTTCGCGCCGGGGACGACCGCCCCCTCGACGGCCGTCGTCACGAAGACGCGCTTGCCCCAGACGACGGGGCTCGAATGCCCCTTGCCCGGAAGCGGCGTCTTCCAGCGGACGTTCTTCGCCTCGCCCCACTCCTCGGGGAGGTTGCGCTCGGCCGAGACGCCCGAGCCCTCCGGCCCGCGCCACTGCGGCCAGTTAGCGCCGCCGGCCGCCGAGCCGCCCGGGGCCGCGGCGACGAGCGCCGCCATGAGAGAAGCGAAGAGGACGAAAAAGATTTTGGCTGACGGTTTCACTGTGTATGTTCCTTCAAGGTTAGATTCGGGGCGTCGGGTGTTGAATGGCGGGCGACGGGTGGCGAGAGAAGGCGCGGGCCTCGTCCTCCGCTCGTCACCCGTCACCCGTCAATCTACTTGGCGACCTTCGCGGGCGGCGCGGCCGGGGCTTCGGCGACGGCGAAGACGTGGTTGATGCCGCGGACGATGAGCATGCCGTCGCTGATGGCGGGGGTCGCCATCAGGACTTCGCCCATCGGGTTGACCGAGAGCAGCTCGTGCTTCGGCCCCGCCTTGACGACGAAGATTTCGCCGTCCTCGCTCGACAGGTAGAGCTTGCCGTCGGAGCCGACGGGCGAGGCGGTGAACGCGCCGCCGCGGTCGGCGAGGCGCTGCTGGTAGACGCGCGTGCCGGCCTTCGCGTCGTAGGCGGTCACGACCCCGTTGGTCGAGAGCATGTAGAGCAGGTCGCCGTAGATGATGGGGGTCGGCATGTAGGGGCCGCCGCGCGTCTTGCTCCACGCGATGAAGTCGCTCGACTCCTTGCCGTCCTTCAGGGTGATGTCGCCCGACGCGCCGGGGCGGATGGCGTAGATGGGCTGGACGGGGCGGTAGCCGCTGGTGACGTAGATGAGGTCGTGCGCGAAGATGGGCGTCGGCGTCGTGATCTCGGAGTTGGGCGTGAGCCGCCACAGCTCCTTGCCCGTCAGCGGGTCGTAGCCGCGGATGGCCTTCGTGCCGTTGGTGACCAGCTCGGCGCGCGTCTTCCCCTCGTAGACCGTGGGCGTGCCCCAGCCGGGCAGCTCGCCCTCGCGCATCGTCTTCCAGACCTGCCTGCCGGTCTTCAGGTCGTAGGCGGCGACGAAGGAGCCCTTCTGGATGTCGGCCTGGACGATGACGAGGTTCTTGTAGATGACGGGCGAGCTGGCGTACTCCCACTGGTAGTCGGGGTCGTAGAACCACCCGGCGTCGAGCACGCCGAGGTCTTGCTTCCAGAGGAGCTTGCCCGAGAGGTCGTACGTGTAGAGCCCCTCGGAGCCGAACAGCACCACGAGGTGCTTGCCGTCGGTCGCGGGGGTCGAGGCGGCGTGCGTCGACTTCGGGTGGCGCTTAACTTTGGGCACGCCCTCATGGGCGGTTCGCTCCCAGACGACCTTGCCCGTCTTCTTGTCGAGCGCGTAGACCTTCCACGCGTGCTTCGGGTTGTTCTTCACCGGCTCGACGTCGCCGTAGAGGCCGAAGCGCGCCTCGGGCTTCGGCTCGCTGCTGACGGCGGTGGTGACGAAGACTCGCTCGCCCCAGACCACCGGGCTCGAATGCGAGAGGCCGGGGATGGGCGTCTTCCAGCGCAGCCCGGCCGACTTCTCGGCGTCCCACTTGACCGGCGCGGGCCGCCCCTCGGCCACGCCCGAGGCGTTCGCGCCGCGGAACTGCGGCCAGTTCTGCGCCCGCGCCGCCGACGCGGCCAGGCACAGGCAGAAGAGGGAGAGCATGAGTCGTTTCATCTTGAACCTCGGAAGTCAGTAGACAGTAGACAGTAGACAGTAGTCAGTAGTCAGTAGAAAAACCTTCGTCAGCGAATCGTCCGGTCGTCGGCGTCAACGCCCGTCAAGCGGAGCCTACTGGCTACTGGCTACTGACTACTGTCTACTCTCTTCAGCACGGTCGTGTTCGCGCCCTGCTTGAGGCTGAGGCCGGTGACCTTGCCGCCCTCGACGTTGAAGATGACGGTCAGGCCGTCGAACTCGGCGGGGCGGAAGCTCTTCTGGTCTATCGGCATCAGGTTGAGCGGGGGGCCGCTGCCCGTGGCAACGAGCTTGCCGTCCTTGAGCGCGATGTTTATCTCCGGCCCCGGCTCGCCCTTGTACTTGCCGACGTAGGTCTGGAGCGTCGCCGCGTCGACCTCGGGCGGCGGCGCGGCCCCGGCCTTGCGGAGCATGTCGGCGATGGCGGCCTTCTTCTCGTCGGCGGCGGCCGTGACGAGCGCCGCCGTCAGCGTGTCGGCGGGGAGCTTGCCGGCTTCGAGCGCGGCCGAGACCATCTCGACGTTGCCGCCGCGCACGCCGGCCATCAGCACCTCGCCCGCGCCCTCGGCGCTCTTGGCGAGGATGGCGCGCACGACGCCGGTGTGACCCTTGTCCGTCGCCCAGTAGATGGCCGTCGCGCCGTAGAAGGTGTCCTTGACGGTGACGTCCGCGCCGCGCTCGATGAGCGTCTTGACGACCTCGGTGTGGCCGCGCTCGGCCGCCTTGAAGAGCGCGGTCGCGCCGTAGCGGAATCGGGCGTTGACGTCCGCGCCCTTGTCGAGCAGGGCCTTGACCTCGGCCGCGTCGCCCTTGCGCGCGGCCTCGTAGAGCTGTTCATTGAGCGCCTGCTTAGGGTCTTGCCGCGCCGCCGCCGCCGGGGCGAGCGAGAGCGCGAGGAGCGCGAGCAGGGTGATGCGCGTGAGCGTCATGGTCTTCTACTCCGGTTTTAGTTGCCGCCGCCGTGGTGTTAACTTGTCGGGCGTGTCGGCCGCGCCGGGCGTCGCCCGAGCCGCGGCCTTGTCCAATAAATTGGGCGCGTGTACGTGATTCTGAATGCCGGGGAAATTGCCGTCGGCCGGCGGAAAAACATATCGCGGCGCTGCGGCGTATTTACATCCCGCGGGCGTGCAAAAGCAAGGAAAATTTTTGGCCGCGCGGCGGCGAGAACTCATCTTACGGCGTGTTATAAAACGTGTGAGAGCCGCACAAGGTTTCTTTTCAAGCCATTTTTTAAGCGAGCCCTCCGGCCGGCCCGTCCGCCGGAGTCCGGAAGAAAAAAGTCTATCGGCCCGAGCCCGCCGAGCCCCCGGCCCGGAGAGGCGGGCGGCCGGGCCCCCCGACCAACACGAAGCTTGAGAACTGCGAGGCGAACCAATTTGAAGACGAGTGCTCACGCCGGACGGCTCAACGTCCCCACGCTCCTGACGCTACTACTGCTGCTGACGACGTCGGCCGCCGCGACCGCCTCGGCCGCCGACTGGGCTGAGTGGCGCGGCCCCGCACGCGACGGCGTCTCGCAAGAGAAGGGGCTGCCCTCGAAGTGGTCGCCCGCGGGCGAGAACCTCGCCTGGAAGGCCCCCTACGGCGGGCGCTCGACGCCCGTCGTGATGGCTAACCGCGTCTACCTCTTCAACGCCTCCGATAAGGGCGAGCGCTTGCAGGAGCGTCTGATGTGCCTCGACGCCGACACGGGCAAGGTCGTCTGGGAGAAGCGCTTCAACGTCTACCTCTCGGACGTGCCGCCGCACCGCGTCGGGTGGGCTTCGCCGGTCGGCGACCCGGCGACCGGCAACGTCTACGCGCTGGGCGGCGGCGGCCACCTCGTCGGGCTCTCGGGGCGCGACGGCAGGGTGCTCTGGGAGCGTTCGCTCGGCGAGGACTTCGGGCTGCTGACGACGCACGGCGGGCGCACCGTCTCGCCGCTGGTCGACGGCGACCTCGTCATCGTCAGCGGCGTGACCTTCAGTTGGGGCGCGCACCACCGCGGCCTCCACCGCTGGATGGCCTTCGACAAGCGGACGGGCCAGACCGTCTGGACGAGCGCGCCGGGCTCGCGCCCCTACGACACGACCTACGCCGCGCCCGTCATCGCCGACGTCGCGGGGACGCGCCTGCTCATCCAGGGCGCGAGCGACGGCTGGGTTCACGCCGTCAAGCCGCAGACGGGCGAGCCGGTCTGGAAGATAGAGGTCTCGAAGCGCGGCCTCAACACCGGCGTCGTGGTGAAGGGGACGACCGCCGTCATCACGCACAGCGAGGAGAACCTCGATTCGAGCGAGATGGGGATGATCGCCGCGCTCGACGCCTCCATGAAGGGCGAGCTGAAGATGTCGCAGCTCAAGTGGAAGACCTACGGCTGGCAGGGCGGGTTCTCGTCGCCCGTGCTCGACGGCGACAGGCTTTATCAGGTGGACAACGGCGCGAACCTCGCCGCCTTCGACGTCAACTCGGGCAGGCAGCTCTGGCTCCAGAACCTCGGCACGATTCAGAAGGCGTCGCCCGTGTTCGCCGACGGCAAGCTCT
The DNA here is from genome assembly GCA_036388135.1 of Pyrinomonadaceae bacterium. Taxonomy (GTDB): domain Bacteria; phylum Acidobacteriota; class Blastocatellia; order Pyrinomonadales; family Pyrinomonadaceae; genus QHXN01. Next base: position 8,380 of record DASVSK010000863.1, read on the forward strand.
ACGTCGGCACCGAGAACGGCAAGTTCTTCATCATCGAGCCCTCGGCGGCGGGCGCGAAGGTGTTGGACGAAGACCAGCTCGGCACCGAGCAGCAGCCCGAGTCCGTCATCGCCTCGGTCGCCGTCTCCGACGGCCGCGTCTTCCTCGTCACCGACTCGAACCTCTACTGCATCGGCAAGAAGCAGCCGCCGCCGAAGTCCGAGGTCAAGCCCCCGTGGCTGCCCCGCCCGCCCCTCGGCCCGGAGGCCGTCAAGCACGTGCAGGTCGTCCCGGCCGAACTGACGCTGCGGCCGGGCGAGAGCGCGGAGTTCCGCGTCCACCTCTTCGACGAGCAGGGGCGCGTGACCGTCACCGGCTCCGTCGCCTGGTCTCTCGACCAGCTCAAGGGCAGCGTCTCGGGCTCCGAGATGGCGTTCCGGGGCGTGCGGGAGGCGCACGCGGGGCGGTTCACGGCCGCGCCGGACGCGGTCGTCCAGACGGGCGAGGTGCGCGCCACCATCGGCGGCGTGACGGGCGCGGCGCGCGTGCGCGTCATCCCCCCGCTGCCGTGGGAGGAGAACTTCGACGCGATGGCGCTCAACACCTTCCCGCAGCACTGGACGAACGCGGGGATGAAGTTCGTCACGCGCGACGTGGACGGGAAGAGGGTGCTGGTGAAGACGACCGAGGGCTCGTCGCTCCTCTCCCGCGCGCGCGCCTACATGGGGCCGGACGACCTGCACGATTACACGGTCGAGGCCGACATCCTCGCGACGGCCCGCCGCCGTCAGGTGGGCGACGCGGGCGTCCTCGCGCAGCGCTACTCGCTGACGCTCTTCGGCAACGGGCAGAAGCTGGAGCTGACGCCGTGGCAGCCCGAGACGGCGCGCGTCGCCAGCGCCCCGTTCGAGTGGAAGACCGACGCCTGGTACCGCGTCAAGCTGCGCGTCGAGAACCTGCCGGACGGGCGCGTCCGCGCGCGCGGCAAGGTCTGGCCGTCGGGCTCCCCCGAGCCCGACGCCTGGACGGTCGAGCGCATCGACCCCATCGGCAACCGCCGCGGCAGCCCCGGCATCTTCGGCAGCGCCCTCGCGGAAATCTACTTCGACAACGTGAAGGTGTACGCGAACAAGTAGACAGTAGACAGTAGTCAGTAGTCAGTAGGAGGAAAGGCAGAGTTGAAGATGAAATCAATGCTGAAAGCTCGTCGTAGGGGCGTCCGGTTCACCGGCGTGGGCGTGGCGGTATTAACTACTGTCTACTGTCTACTGTCTACTGTATACTCCGTCTCCGCCTCCGACCCCGGCACGGGCGAGTGGCCGATGTGGGGCGGGACGCCCGACCGCAACATGGTCTCGCGGGCGAAGGGCATGCCCATGTCGTGGGACGTGAAGACGAAGAAGAACGTGAAGTGGGTGGCCGAGCTGGGGTCGCAGACCTACGGGAACATCACGGTCGCGGGCGGGGTCGTCCTGGTCGGCACCAACAACGAGGCCAAGCGCGACCCGAAGATCTCGGGCGACAAGGGCGTGCTGATGGCCTTCGACGCCGCGACCGGCGCGTTCCTCTGGCAGGCCGTCCACGACAAGGTGGCCGCGGGGCGCGTCAACGACTGGCCCTTCCAGGGCATCGCCTCCTCGCCGCTCATCGAGGGCGACCGCGTCTATTACGTCTCGAACCGGGCGGAGCTGATGTGCGTCGACCTGCAAGGCTTCCGCGACAAGGAGAACGACGGCCCCGTCGCCGACGAGAAGGACAAGGGCGAGCAGAGCGCCGACGTCGTCTGGCGGCTCGACATGATGGAGGAGCTGGGCGCCTTCCCGCACAACCTCGCCAACTCGTCGCCCGTCTCGTACGGCGACCTCGTCATCGTCTCGACCTCGAACGGGCAGGACGAAAGCCACGTCAACATCCCCTCGCCCAAAGCGCCGGCCATCATCGCCGTCAACAAGAAGACGGGCAAGGTCGTCTGGGAGGACGCGAGCCCCGGCGACAAGATTCTGCACGGCCAGTGGTCGACGCCGACCGTGGGCAAGGTCGGCGGCGTCGACCAGGTCATCATGGGGCAGGGCGACGGCTGGGTGCGCGGCTACGAGGCGGCGACGGGCAAGAAGCTCTGGGAGTTCGACACCAACCCGAAGGACTCGACGTGGCCGAAGACGCGCAACGAGATCATCTCGACGCCCGTCATCTACGAGGACAAGGTCTACCTCGCCAACGGGCAGGACCCGGAGCACGGCGAGGGCGTCGGCCACATGTACTGCATCGACGCCACCAAGCGCGGCGACATCACGCAGACGGGGCGCGTCTGGCACTACGACAAGATTCGCCGCTCCATCTCGACGCCGTCCATAGCCGACGGCATCGTCTACCAGCCCGACTTCAGCGGCTTCCTCCACGCGATTGACGCGAAGACGGGCGCGCAGCTCTGGGTGCACGACATGTTCGCGGCCGTGTGGGGCTCGCCGATGCTGACGGCCGACGGACGGCTCTACCTCGGCGACGAGGACGGCGACGTCGTCATCATGCAGGCCGGGCGCGAGAAGAAGGTTCTGGCCGAAATTAACATGGGCAGCTCCGTCTACTCGACGCCCATCCCGGCGGCCGGCGCGCTCTTCATCACGAACCGCAACCAGCTCTTCGCGCTCGCGGAGGGCGCGGGCCCCGCCGCCGCGCCGCCCGCGACGCCCGCCGCGACGCCCGCGGCTAAGCCGGCGTCCGCCACCCCTTGAAGTCGGCAAGGGACTGCTCGGGAATGAATTAACATGGATGGACAGGATTCACAGGATAATAAGATTTGAAATCTCAAATCTGAAATCTTAAATACCCATCCTGTAAATCCTGTCCATCCATGTAAATTTTCGGATTCGTGATGCGAGGCTTCGACTTTCAACCGCGGACGCGCGTCATCTTCGGCGCGGGGACGCTCGCGCGGCTGGGCGAGGAGGCGCGGGGCTTAGGCTTCGGCCGCGCGCTGCTCGTCGCAGACCGT
>DASVSK010000864.1:0-8195 GCA_036388135.1 Pyrinomonadaceae bacterium
GCCGAGGAGGTCGTCGGCCGGAGCGTCCGCACGTCGCTCTTCGTGATGCTCGGCGCGGTCGGGCTCGTGCTGCTCATCGCGTGCGCCAACGTCGCCAACCTTCTGCTGGCGCGCGCCGCCTCTCGCTCGCGCGAGATAGCGGTGCGCACGGCGCTCGGCGCGAGCCGCGGGCGCGTGGTGCGGCAGCTTCTGACGGAGAGCATGCTGCTCTCGCTCGCGGGCGGGGCGGCCGGGATGCTGCTGGCGGTGTGGGGCGTGGACGCCATCATCAAGCTGAGCCCGGCGACCATCCCGCGCCTCGCGGAGACTTCGATAGACGCGCGCGTCTTCCTCTTCGCGCTCGGCGTCTCGGCGCTGACGGGCCTCATCTTCGGGCTCGCGCCCGCCTTGCAGGCGTCGAAGACGGACCTCGCGGTGTCGCTCAAGGAGGGCGGGCGCGGCGGCTCGGCGGGCGCGGCGCAGGGGCGCATGCGGGCGGCGCTCGTCGTCTCGGAGGTCGCGCTCTCGCTGATGCTGCTCGTCGGCGCGGGGCTTCTGGTCAAGAGCTTCCGTGAGCTTTTGACGGCCGACCCCGGCTACTCGCCCGAGCGCGTGCTGGCCGTCACCGTGGCGCTCGACACGCGGCGGTTCGCCGACGCCGACAGCCGCGCCGCCTACTTCCGCGAGGCGGTCGCGCGCATCGGCGGGCTCCCCGGCGTCGAGGCGGCGGGGCTCACGCGCCTGCTGCCGCTCGGGCGCAGCGACATCTTCAACAGCTTCCAGATAGCGGGCCGCCCGCCGTTCGCGCCCGGCGCGAGCAACGGCGCGCGCAGCTACACCGCGAGCCCCGAATACTTCCGCGTCCTCGGCATACCCCTCAAGCGCGGGCGCGCCTTCGCCGCGTCCGACACCAAGGACTCGACGCCCGTCATCCTCATCAACGAGGCGTTCGCGCGCCAGCACTTCGACGGCCGGGAGCCGCTCGGCCAGCACATAGTCATCGACGGGCCGGACGACCGGCCGCTGCCGCCGCGCGAGATCGTCGGCGTCGTCGGCAACGTCCGCTTCGAGGGGTTCAACGCCGAGGAGGTGCCCGAGTATTACGTCCCGTTCGAGCAGTCGCCGGCCGCCGTCTCGGAGGTCGTCGTGCGCGCGAAGGGCGCGGACGCCGCGGCGCTCACGCCGGCGGTGCGCGGGGCCCTGAAGGGCGTCGACCCGAACCTGCTCATCTGGGAGACGCGGACGATGGACGAGCTGATCGGGCGCTGGACTGCGCCGCAGCGTTTCAACGTCGCGCTGCTCGGGCTCTTCGCCGCGCTGGCGGCGCTGCTCGCGGCCGTCGGCATCTACGGCGTGATGAGTTACGCGGTGACGCAGCGGACGCACGAGATAGGCATCCGCATGGCGCTCGGCGCGCGCGGACGCGACGTGCTGCGGATGGTTCTGCGGCAGGGGATGCTGCTCACGCTCGGCGGCCTGGGGCTCGGGCTCGCGGGCGCGTTCGCGCTGACGCGGCTGATGTCGGGGCTGCTCTACGGCGTCTCGCCGACAGACCCGCTCGTCTTCGCCGCCGTCTCGCTCCTGCTCGCCGCGGTCGCGCTCCTGGCCTGCCTCATCCCCGCGCGCCGCGCCACGAAAGTGGACCCGATGGTGGCGCTGAGATACGAGTAAATGGTGAATGGTGAATGGTAAATGGTGAATAGTTAAAAGCCGGGTTCTTCCGTTCACGCTTCACCGTTTACGATTCACCATTCACCATTCACCATTCACGCGAACGGAGTGAGCACAATGAGGACGCTGCTGAAGGACGTGCGGTTCGGGGCGCGGACGCTGTGGAGGCGGCCGGGGTTCACGCTGGTGGCGGTGTTGACGCTGGCGCTGGGCGTCGGCGCGAACGCGGCCATCTTCTCGGTCGTCAACGGCGTGCTCCTCAAGCCGCTGCCGCTCAGGGAGGCGGAGCGGCTGGTGCTCGTCTACGAGACGACGCCGGCGACGCCGCGCGACTACGTCTCGGTGCCCAACCTCGAAGACTACCGCGCCGGGACGCGCTCCTTCGAGGGCTTCGCCACCTTCGTCCCGCAGAGCGTCAACCTGACGGGCGCGGGCGCGGAGCCCGAGCGCGTCGTCGGCGCGTTCGTCACTTCGAGCTTCTTCCCCGTGGTCGGGGCCGAGCCGGCGCTCGGGCGCGCTCTCCTGCCCGAAGACGACGCCGAGGGCGCGGGGCGCGTCGCCGTCCTCGGCCACGAGACGTGGCAGCGGCGCTTCGGCGCAGACCCCTCGGTCGTCGGCCGCGCCGTCGTCTTCAACGGCGAGCCCTACGAGGTCGTCGGCGTCATGCCCGAAGGCTTCCGCTACCCGCTCGCCTCGCCGGACGTGCTGCTGCCCGCGCGGAAGTGGCCCAACTACAAGGTCGCGCGCTCGGCGCACAACTGCTGGGTGGTCGGGCGGCTCCGCGCGGGCGTGACGCGCGAGGCGGCCGAGGGCGAGCTGCGCGCCGTGGCGAAGCGGCTTGAGGAGGCGTACCCGGAGGACAACCGCGGGCGCGGCGTCGAAGTCGTCGGGCTTCAGGAGCAGTTGGTCGAGGAGATACGCCCGGCGCTGCTCGTCCTGGCGGCGGCGGTCGGCTTCATCCTGCTCATCGCGTGCGCCAACATCGCCAACCTGCTGCTGGCGCGCGGCGCGGCGCGGCAGAAGGAGATGGCCCTGCGCGCGGCGCTCGGCGCGAGCCGCGCGCGCCTGCTCAGGCAGCTTTTGACCGAGACGCTTCTGCTGGCGCTGGCGGGCGGGGCGGCGGGGCTGCTCCTCGCGCAGTGGGGCGTGGACGCGCTGCTGGCGCTCAACCCGGCGCAACTGCCCGCGCCGCAGGGCGTGCGGGTCGACGCGCGCGTGCTCGGCTTCTCGCTGGGGCTCTCGGCGCTGGCCGGCTTCATCTTCGGCGTCGTCCCGGCGCTCCAGTTGTCGAAGGCCGACGTCGGGCGCGCGCTCAAGGAGGGCGGGCGCGGCGCGGGCGAGGGGGCGCAGCGCGCGCGCCTGCGCGGCGCGTTCGTCGTCTCGCAGGTGGGGCTCTCGCTGGTGCTGCTGGTCGGCGCGGGGCTCCTGCTCAACAGCTTCTACAGGCTGCTCAACGTCAGCCCCGGCTTCGACCCGCGCAACCTCCTGACGATGGAGTACAGGCTGCCGAAGACGCGCTACCCGGAGGGCGAGCAGCAGTGGCGTTTCCACCGCGAGGTGGCCGAGCGCGTCGCGCGCGTCCCCGGCGTCGAGTCAGCGGCCGTCGTCCGCGGGCTGCCGTTCAGCGGCAACGGCGGGAGCGTGACCTACGCCGTGCCCGAGCGCCCCGCGCCGCCGCGCGGGCAGGAGCCGAAGGCGGCGGAGAACGCCATCGACCCCAACTACCTGCGCACGGTCGGGCTCCCGCTCCTGCGCGGGCGCAACTTCACGGAGCAGGACGGCCCCCGCACGCCCGCCGTCGTGCTCGTCAACCGGACGATGGCCGAGCAGCTCTGGCCGGGCGAAGACCCGCTCGGCAGGCAGCTCCAGTTGCTGGAAACGAAGGTGACGGCGTCGGTCGTCGGCGTCGTCGGCGACGCCAAGCAGTACGACATCGGCGAGCGGCAGCGGCCGCAGGTCTACACGCCCTACGCGCAGAACCCGCACATCTTCGGCACGCTCGTCGTGCGCGCGCGCGTCGAGCCGCTCGGCCTCACCAAGTCCGTGAAGGAGGCGGTGTGGTCCATCGACCCGGAGCAGCCGATGTGGAGGGTGCGGACGCTCGAACACGCGCTCAGCCAGAACGTCGCCGACCGGCGCTTCGTCCTCTGGCTGATGACCTGCTTCGCGGGGCTCGCCGTGCTGCTGACGGCGCTGGGCATCTACGGCGTGGTGAGCTACACGGTGGCGCAGCGGACGCACGAGATAGGCGTGCGGATGGCGCTGGGCGCGCGCGGGCCCGACGTGCTGCGGATGGTCCTGGGGGGCGGGATGCGGCTGGCGCTCGCGGGCATCGGGGCGGGGCTGGCGGCGGCCTTCGCCGTCACGCGCCTGATGTCGGGGCTGCTCTACGGCGTCTCGGCCGCAGACCCGCTGACCTACGCCGCCGTGGCGCTGCTGCTGGCCTGCGTCGCGCTCGTCGCCTGTTACATCCCCGCGCGCCGCGCCACGCGCGTCGACCCGCTGGTCGCGCTCAGGTACGAATAAGACGGTGAATGGTGAATGGCGAATGGTGAATAGTCGGAAACCGATTCTTCCATTCACCATTCACCATTCACGATTCACGCGAACGGAGTGAGCACAATGAGAAGTTTCCTGAAGGACGTCAGGTTCGGGCTGCGTGTGCTGTGGAAGAGCAAGGGGTTCACGGTCGTGGCGGTGCTGACGCTGGGGCTGGGCGTCGGCGTCAACACGGCCATCTTCAGCGGCGTGAGCGCCTTCGTGCTGCGACCCCTGCCCGGCGCGGGCGACCCCGACGCGCTCGTCCACCCGTTCGAGACCTCGGCCGACGGGAGCGGCGGCTACAGCGACTTCTCCTACCCCGACCTGCTCGACTACGCCGCGCAGACCGACGTCTTCGACGGCATGATCGCGTACACGATGGCGCAGGCCGCGCTCGGCGAGCGCGACCAGACCGACGTGATGTGGGGGCAACTGGTGACGGGCAACTTCTTCGACGTGCTCCGCGTGAGGATGCTCCACGGCCGCGGCTTCTTCCCCGAGGAGGACCGCACGCCGGGCACGCACCCCGTCGTCGTCCTCAGCCACGAGCTCTGGCGCACGCGCTTCAACTCGGACGCCGCCGTCGTCGGCCGCACCGTCCAGCTCAACGGCCGCCCGTTCACGGTCGTCGGCGTCACGGCCGAGGAGTTCCGGGGGTCGAAGTGGGCGCTCGGGATGAAGTTCTGGGTGCCGATGATGTCGAAGCAGATGGTCTTGGGCGGCTCGAACGACTGGCAGACGCAGCGCGGCAACCACTGGCTCGAAGTGATGGCGCGGCTCAAGCGGGGCGTGACCCTCGAGCAGGCCGCGGCGGCGATGACGGCCGTGGCCGTGCGGCTCGAACAGCAGTACCCGGCGGCGCGCAACAAGAACGTGCGCGTCGCCGTCGTCACCGAGCAGATGGGGCGGTGGGACGACCTCGCGGGCGTCGTGCGCCTGAGCAGCGGGCTGGCGATGGCCGTCGTCGGGCTGGTGCTGCTGGTGGCGTGCGCCAACGTCGCCAACATGATGCTGGCGCGCTCGGTCGCGCGCCGCCGCGAGATAGCCATCCGCCTCGCGCTCGGCGCGGGGCGCTGGCGCGTGGTGCGCCAGCTCCTGGTCGAGAGCGTGATGCTGGCGCTCGCGGGCGGGGCGCTGGGGCTCGTCCTCTCCTTCTGGATGACGGACGCGATGACGGCCTTCTTCCCGTCGGTCGCCTACCAGATCGTGCTCGACGTCTCGCCCGACGGGCGCGCCCTCGCCTTCACGCTCGCCGTCGCGCTTTTGACGGGGCTCGTCTTCGGGCTCGCGCCCGCCCTACAGGCCACGCGCCCCGACCTCGTCCCCGTGCTCAAGGACAAGCCGGGCGACGCGGGGCGCGCGCGCCGCCTCTCCCTGCGCAACGCGCTCGTCGTCGCGCAGGTCGCGCTCTCGCTCGTCGTGCTGGTCTGCGCCGCGCTCTTCGTCCAGAGCTTCCGCCACGCGAAGGGCATCGACCCCGGCTTCGCCACCTCGGGCGCGCTGCTCGTCTCGGTCAACCCCGGCCTCTTCGGCTACGCGCCGGAGCAGGGGCGCGACTTCTACCGCCGCCTCGGCGAGCGCGTGCGCGGGCTGCCCGGCGTCGAGGCCGCCGGGTTCATCGACCGGCTCCCGCTCGGCGACGGCTCGAGCTCGTGGGGGCCCGTCTACCCGGCCGAGCAGCCCCCGCCGCCGCCGGGCGAGGGGCTGGACTCGTTCTCCGAGGTGGTCAACCCCGGCTACTTCAAGGCCATGCGCATCCCGCTCGTCGAGGGGCGCGACTTCGACGACCGCGACCGCGCGGGGCTCGTGCCCGAGGCGGTCGTCGTCAACGAGGCGCTCGCGCGACGTCTGTGGCCGGGCGAGCGGTCGTTCGTGGGGCGGCGCATGTCGCTCGGGCGCGACAACCCGGACGCGCTCGAAGTCGTCGGCGTGGCGCGCGACCACAAGGTGCGCACGCTCGGCGAGTCGCCGCGGAACCTGATGTACGTCTCGGTCGACCAGACCTACCGCGGCGGGATGACGCTGGTGGTGCGCGCGCCGGGCGCGGGGGAGGGCGTGGTCTCGGGCGTCCGCGCGGCCGTCAGGGAGCTCGACGCGCGGATGCCGCTCTACGACGTGAAGACGATGGAGCAGCACCTGACGTGGGCCTTCTGGGCGCAGAACATGGCGGCGTCGCTGGCGGCGGCCTTCGGGCTGCTGGCGCTCGCGCTGGCGGCCGTCGGGCTCTACGGCGTCGTCGCCTACACGGTGGCGCGGCGCACGCACGAGATAGGCGTCCGCGTCGCGCTCGGCGCGCAGGCGCGCGACGTCCTGCGCATCGTGCTGGGGCAGGGGATGGCGCTGACGCTCGCGGGACTGGGCGCGGGGCTGGTGGGGGCCTACGTGCTCGCGCGCCTGCTCGGCAGCCTGCTCTACGGCATCAGCCCCGGCGACCCGGCGACCTACATCCTCGTCGCGCTGCTGCTCGCCGCCGTCGCGCTCCTGGCCTGCCTCGTCCCCGCGCGCCGCGCCACGAAGGTCGACCCGATGGTGGCGCTGAGATACGAGTAGGCAGTAGACAGTAGTCAGTAGTCAGTAGGAGGTGAACGGTGGGCGGCGGACGGCAGGCGGAAGGGGCGGGCGGCGCGTCCGGGCTCGGCGCTTGCGCCGCCGCGGTGCGGGTGAGATAGTTTTTCCAACGTCGCGACCCTCTGAACGTCGACCGCCGCCCGCTGACTACTGACTACTGATGAAACTACCGACTACTGTCTACTGACTACTGTCTACTGCCTACTTCCTGCTCAACATTATGCCCCGCGTACTTATCGCAGATGACCAGCCGGCGGTGATCGAGGCGCTGCGCCTTTTGCTCAAGGGCGAGGGGTTCGAGACGCGGACGGTCGCCTCGCCCGCCGACGCCGCCGAGGCGCTCACGCGCCAGGCGTTCGACGTGGCCCTCATCGACCTCAACTACGCGCGCGACACCACCTCGGGGCAGGAGGGACTGGACCTCCTGGCGCGCATGCGCGAGCTGGACCCGACGCTCCCCGTCGTGGTGATGACCGCGTGGGGCAGCGTCGAGCTGGCGGTCGAGGCGATGCAGCGCGGCGCGAGCGACTTCGTCCAGAAGCCGTGGGACAACGCGCGGCTCCTGACGATACTGCGCACGCAGTCGGAGCTGGCGCGCGCGCTCCGCAAGGGCGAGCGGCTCGAAGCAGAGAACAAGATGCTGCGCGACGGCGGCGGCGGCGGCGAGCGCCCGCTCCTCATCGCGCGCTCGGCCGCGATGCAGCCCGTGCTGGAGCTGGCGCGGCACGTCGGCCCCTCGGACGCCAACGTCCTCATCACGGGCGAGAACGGCACGGGCAAGGAGGTCGTCGCGCGCACGCTCCACGCCCTGAGCGCCCGCGCCTCGAAGCCGATGGTGGCCGTCAACGCGGGCGCGCTCGCCGAGGGCATCTTCGAGTCGGAGCTGTTCGGCCACGTCCGCGGCGCGTTCACCGACGCCAAGAGCGACCGCGTGGGCCGCTTCGAGCTGGCCGACGGCGGCACGCTCTTCCTCGACGAGATAGCGAACGTCCCCGTCAACCTCCAGCCCAAGCTGCTGCGCGTGCTCGAGACCGGCGAGTTCGAGCGCGTCGGCTCCTCGCAGACGCGGCGCGTCGACGTGCGCGTGCTCTCGGCGACGAACGCGAACCTCAAGGAGGAGGCCGCCGCGGGCCGCTTCCGGCAAGACCTCTTCTTCCGCCTCAACACGGTCGAGATCAACCTGCCGCCGCTGCGCGAGCGCCCCGAGGACATCGCCGCGCTCGCCGCGCACTTCCTGCGCCGCCACGCGCACCGCTACCGCAAGGAGCTGGGCGGGTTCGAGCCGGCGGCGCTCGAAGTGCTCGCCGCCTACGCGTGGCCCGGCAACGTGCGCGAGCTGGACCACGTCGTGCAGCGGGCGGTGCTCCTGGCGCGCGGCGAGGAGGTGAAGGCGGCCGACCTCGGGCTCCTCCAGGCGGCGCGCCCGGAGGGCGGCG
>DASVSK010000865.1:0-2635 GCA_036388135.1 Pyrinomonadaceae bacterium
ACACCGAGGGTGCCATCATGCTCGCCGCCTGGGTGGTCGGCATGTTCCTGACCTGCGGCATCGCCTCGCTGGCGGTCGGCGTCGTCGGCCTCATCGAGGGGATCATCTACCTCACCAAGTCCGACGAGGAGTTCGTCAGGACGTACATCCAGAACAAGAAAGCCTGGTTCTAAAATGTCCTTTCCCGGTCGGCGAGACGCGTCGGGGCTGAGGCGGGCGAGGCTGACGTCCGGCCTCGCCGGGGGCGCGCTCCTGGCGTCGCTGGCGCTCGCGCGCGGCTTCGCGTCCGCGAACTCGGCGGCCGTCTACGTCGCGGGCGGGGAGCTGCCCGTCGTCTGCGTCTCCCGACGCCTGCTCGGGGCGTCCTGCCCCGGGTGCGGGATGACGCGCAGCGTCCTGTTGACGCTCGGCGACGACCTGCGCGGCGCGCTGGACGCGAACCCCGGCGGCCCGCTCCTCGTCGTCGCGCTGTTACTGCTCGGGGCGCAGCTCCTCGTCGCGGCGTCGCGCCGCCCGGACGCCGGGGCGGGGCGTGACGCGGGGGCGCGCCGCCTGCTCCCTTGGGCCTCGGCCTACGCGGTCGTCGTGGCTTCGGTGATGATAATCAACTGGGCGGGCGGCCTGTTCCACGCTTAGGCGGCACGGGCCGCGGCCCCTCCCGCGCTTCGGGGCGGACGCCGCGAACTCTGAAAAGGTCGGGCCGCGACCGTCGCGGCCCGACCTTTTTACCCCCGGCCGCGCGCGCGGCGGAAAAACCTTGCGCCCCGCCGCAGAAGTGCTAAACTCTCCACTCGACCGGCCGCGCCGAAAGAGCCGGGCTTAAAGTTACTCCCCGTACAATCGTCCCGTTTAAGTTTCACCCGTGGCGCTCGGCCGCGACCCCCTCTTCTCTCTACTGCCCCGCTTCCGCGAAGCAGAGAATTGGCGCACGCAGTCCGCAGCGACCCTTCTTCCCCGAACGAGAGGGTCAGGAGATGGACACCCCCCAGATCATCGCCGGGCGGTTTCGCGTCGAATGCGAAATCGGCAGGGGCGGCATGGGCACGGTCTACCGCGCCTCGCACCTCGGCCTCGAACGCCCCGTCGCCGTCAAAATCTTAAAACAAGAGTTCGCCGCCTACCCGGAGGTCGCCGAGCGCTTCATGCGCGAGGCGCGGACGATGGCGCGCCTCAAGCACCCGCGCGCCGCCATCATCTTCGACGCCGGACACCTCGCCGACGGCCGCCCCTTCATCGTCATGGAGTACGTCGAGGGCTCGACGCTCGCCGAGACGCTGGCGCGCGAGGGCACGTTCGCGCCCGCGCGCGCGGTGCGCGTCGCCGCCGAAATCTGCGAGGTGCTGTCGGAGGCGCACGCGCTCGGCGTCGTCCACCGCGACCTCAAGCCCTCGAACATCATCATCAACGAGCGCGGCGTCTGCGTCCTCGACTTCGGCATCGCCAAGGTCTTGCAGGACTCGACCGACGTGACGCGCACGCACCCGACGACCGAGACCGGCCTCGTCATCGGGACGCCGCGCTACATGTCGCCCGAGCAGTGCCTCGGCCACAGGGTCGGGCCCGCCACGGACCTCTACAGCCTCGGCGTCCTCCTCTACGAGATGCTCGCCGGCCGGCCGCCCTTCGTCGACCCGCTCTCGTCGGTCGTGCTCGTCAAGCAGGCGACGGCGCAGCCGCCCGCGCTGCTCTCGCTCCGCCCCGACGTCCCGCGCCCGCTCGCGCTCGCCGTCCACACGCTGCTCGCCAAGAACCCCGCGCACCGCCCGGCGACCGCCGCCGACGCGTGCCGCATGGTCGAGCGCAGCGTCGAACAGGCGCGGCGCGACGCGACGTCGGCGGGCGTCGAGACCGAGCCCTTCGCCTCGACCATCGGCGCGCTCGACTCCGGGCGCTTCAACTTCACGCGCGTCGCCACGCTCTTCGCCGTCTTCGCCATACTCTGCACGGTGGCGGTCGCGTGGTCTGCGCGCGCGGCCCGCCGCGGCGTGCTCGAACAGGTGGCGCGCGACCCGGCGGCGGCCGCCTCGGCGCTCCTGCCGCGGAAGTCGCGCGCGGCGCGCACGCGCGACACGCCGGCGCTCACGCGCGAGGGCGCGTGGCGTCTGGCCGCCTCGCTCGCGCGGGGGCGCGTCCGCGACGTGCGCCTCGTCGGGACGGGCGCGGGGCAGGTGGTCGCCGCCGTCACCTCCGACCCTTTCGACAGGATGACCGCGCTCATCATCATCGAGCGCGCGGGCGGCGCGTACGCCGTGACGAAGAGCGTGGCGCTCGACGTCGAAGGCTTCCGCGGGGCCGGGTGGACGGCGGAGGTTTTAGACCTCGACGGCGACGGCCGCGAGGACGTCCTCTGTGAGGGCGCGGGCCCGTCCGACGGCGGGGCCGCGAGCCGCCGCTACGTCGTCTACACGCCGCGCAAGCGCGAGACCTACAGCCTGCACCTCGCCCCCGACACGACCGGCGCGCACGCGCTGCGCGCCACCTGGTCGCCCAACACGCAGGGGGCCGAGGCGCAGCTCTTCCGCTACGCCCTGCGCCAGCGCGCCTTCGACAACTAAGAGGGGCGGAGGTCAGAGGCTAGAGCCTAGAGGTCAGTAGAAAGCGACTCGCCGTCAGTCGCCCGTGATAGACACGGGCG
>DASVSK010000866.1:0-5536 GCA_036388135.1 Pyrinomonadaceae bacterium
GTCGTCCTTCTCGAAGTAGGGCGGCGTCTCGCCCGGCTTCAGGCGGCGGAGCGTGACGTCGTCGGGGAAGTAGCTCACGCCGTTGCGCCGGAGGGTCTGCCAGCGGAGTTGCCCGCCGTGCAGCGTGAGCCTGACGGTGGCCGTGCCGCCGAAGCCGCTCCCCAGTCTGAACTGCGCCGCCCCGTTTCTGACCGTGGCCGTAAAGCCGCAGTCCTCGATCCGCGCTAGGTAGCGCGCCACGATGCCGCACGTCGCGCGCAGGCGGTTGCCGCTCTGCCTGATGGTGATGTCGATGGCGAACTGCGGCACCTGTTCCAGCCTCATGCCCTGGTAGGTCGGCGGCAGCTCGCTCCTGTCCGCCGCGTAGACGGCGTGGTTCCACGAGCCGCGGAAGTCTGCGGGACGGCGTTGCGCGACGGCCTCCCCGGCGTCGGCGTGCGCCGCGAGGGCGAGCAGGGAAAGTGAAAGGAGCAGGGGGAGCCTTTTCATCTCAAGTCCTCGGGGTCAGAAAGTCGGTGCGGCCGCACGGGCGCGCGGCGTCGGCGGGGGAAGCCCGCGCCGGTCATTCATCTCCGCCCTCTGCCTCTCATTCGTCTCCGCCCTCCTCCTCTTCGTCGTCGTCCCTCGCGCCGTGGCGGTCGGGGCGCTTGATGCCGAACTTTTCGAGCCTGTACTGGAGCGTGCGGAAGGTGAGGCCGAGCAGCTTGGCCGCCTTCGTGATGTTGTAGTCGGTGCGCTCCATCGCCTGGAGGATGAGGTTGCGCTCGACGTCCTCGAAGTTGACGCCGTCGGCGGGGAGCTTGAAGCCCGCGCCCTCGGCGACGGGGCGCGTCTCCTGCCGGACTTCGAGCGGGAGGTCTTCGACCGTGATGTAGTCGGCCTCGGCAAGAAGGATGGCGCGCTCGATGGCGGATTCGAGCTGGCGGACGTTGCCGGGCCAGGCGTAGTCGAGCATGACCTTGCGCGCGTCGGGCGTCAGGCCGCGGATGAGGCGCGACGTGTTGCGCGTGTGCTTCCGCAGGAAGAAGTCGATGAGGACGGGGATGTCGTCGCGGCGCTCGCGCAGCGAGGGCACGTCGATGGAGAGGACGTTGATGCGGTAGTAGAGGTCGTCGCGGAAGCGCCCGTCGCCCACCATCGCGCGCAGGTCGCGGTTGGTGGCGGCGACGACGCGGACGTCGATCTTGATGGCGCGCGTGCCGCCGACGCGGCGAATCTCCCGCTCCTGCAAAGCGCGCAGGAGTTTCGCCTGCATCGAGACGTCCAGCTCGCCTATCTCGTCGAGGAAGAGCGTGCCGCGGTCGGCTATCTCGAACAGACCCTTCTTCTCGGCGTGCGCGCCGGTGAAGGAGCCCTTCTCGTGGCCGAACAGCTCCGACTCCAGGAGGTTCTCGTTGATGGCGGCGCAGTTGACGGCCTGGAACATCTCGGCGACGCGCGGCGACTGGCTGTGGATGGCGCGCGCGATCAGCTCCTTGCCCGTCCCCGACTCGCCGCGGATGAGCACCGTCGAGTTCGAGCGCGCGACCTTGAGGATCATCTTCTTGACGGCCTCCATCTCGGGGGAGGCGGCGATGATCTCCTGGTCGAGCGCGTCGAGGCGGGAGACGGCGCGGCGGATGGTGTCCAGGAGCGCGTCCCGCTCGAAGGGCTTTTCGAGGTAGTCGAACGCGCCGCGCCTGAGCGCCTCCTTCGCCGAGTCGATGGAGCCGTGGGCGGTCAGGAGGATGACGATGATCGAGGAGTCGAAGGCGAGGAGCTTCGAGAGCAGCTCGATGCCGTCCATGCCCGTCATCTTGAGGTCGGTGAGCGCGAGGTCGAACCGCCGCTCGCGCGCGATGCGCAGCGCCGCCTCGCCCGACGACGCGGTCGTCACGTCGTAGCCCTCGCCCGACAGAATCATCTCCAGAATCTCGCGCTGCGACTTCTCGTCGTCGACGACCAGGATGCTTTTGCGTGCCATACAAGAGCAGGGGCGGGGGCGAAGGGCGAAAGGGCGGGGCGGGGCCGACTGCCCGCGCCCCGTCCCTCACCCCTCGCCCCTCACCCTTCATCCTTTCTGCTGGTTGGAATCTCGACCGTGAACGTCGTGCCCTCGCCGGGCTTGCTCTCGACGCGGATGGAGCCGTCGTGCTCGTCCACGGCCTTCTTGGCGATGGCGAGGCCGAGGCCGGTGCCGGTCTCCTTCGTCGAGAAGTAGGGCTCGAAAATCTTGGGGAGGTGGTCGGCGTCGATGCCGACGCCGGTGTCCGAGACGCGGACGCGCGCCCGGCCGTCTTCCGCGGAGAGGCCGACCGTCAGACGCCCCCCGCGCCCTTCCATCGCGTGCATGCCGTTAATGATAAGGTTCGTGAAGAGGGAACGTAAAGCCTCCCGGTCGCCGAGCACCGGCGGCACCCCCGCGCCGTCCTCGAACCGCGTCTCGACGCCGATCTCGGCCGCCTGCACCTCGACCATCGAGAGCGCGTCGCGCAGCGTCTCGCGCAGGTCGAGCGGCCGCAGGTCGAGGCTCGCCGGCCGCGTGTACTTCAGGAACTCGGTGATGCGCGTGTTGATGCGCGCGACCTCCGTCTTGAGCTGGAGCGTGAGCCGCTCGACGAGCGCGCGCTTCTGCGGGTCGGAGGGCGCGAGCGAGGTGCGCAGGTGGTCGAGCGTGAGGTTGATGTAGTTCAGCGGGTTCCTGATCTCGTGCGCGATGGCCGAGGCCAGCCGGCCGATGACCGCCGACTGCTCGGTCTGCTTGACCTGCGACTCCAGCTCGCGCATCCGCCCGAGCTGCGCGACCATCTCGTTGAAGGTGGCGGCGAGGCGTCCCACCTCGTCCCGGCGGTCGCCGCCGGGGACGCGGAAGGAGAAGTCCCCGGCGGCGACGCGCTGCGCGCCGCGGGAGAGCTCGTTGAGCGGGCGCGTGAAGCGCCAGACGAGCACGGCCGCCGCCGTCGTGGAGATGAGCAGGATGGCGAGCGTCGGGAGCAGCGGCCTCAGGGTCTCGCGCAGCGAGCCGTCGCCCATGGGGGGCGTGCCCAACACGACGACGATGTAGTTGAGCCCCCTGCTCGTCTGGAGCGGGATGGCGAACGTGCGCGGCTCGCCCGAGACGGGGCGCGTCGTCGCGGCCTGCGCGGGGCGCAGCCGCTTGAACCCCTTGGTCGCCTCGTCCGCGTCGACGAGCCTGTACAAAGGCACGTCCGGGTCGGAGATGTTGTAGTAGTGCGCCTCGCCGGTCTCCAGCGTCTCGGGCAGATACTTCGGGTCGAGGCTGTCCTCGATGCGCCCGTCGGCTTCGCGCACGACGAGGACGTTGATGACGCGCCCCCTCTGCTCCCGCAGCAGCGACGTGTTCTTCGCCTTCTCCAGCTCGAACATGTACTTGCCGGAGGTGATGCACTCGTTGGCGAGCGCGATGCTGGCGGTGAGCGCCTGCTCCTGCCCGGCGATGGTGACGGCGCGGGTCGCGCTGCGCCTGCGCCCGAGGTAGAACTGCACGCCGAGCGTGGCGACGAGCAGCAGCGCCATCACCAGCAGCAGCCGCGTGCGGAAGTTGTAGAAAAGTCTCGGAAGTCCCATTCGTTTCAGAAGCCCCCTGCGGTCGCTCGGGAGAGCTTTTGTCAACGTCGTCAGATGCCTGTCACAAAGATGTTGCTCTGCGGCTTTTGGAGATGTTATAGTCGCCACGGTCTCCAGCGCAAACCCCTCCGGGAGACCGCAGAAGGTTCTCTCCATCCATTTACTTGGTGCGAACAGAAGTTTTGAAGGTTGGCTGAAGCGTTTGGACGGCAAAGGCTCGAACGTGGCTTTTCGACACTTCCAGTTTGGCACCCGTTGGCGGCTCCCGTTCGGAGGCCGCCCAAGACGTCGCGCAATCAAATCTCTGTTAAGTGTATCTTAGCGGTTTGACCCGTCCGGCCGGGCGCCCCCTCGTCAACGTCGCCCGTCCCGGTCACTTCTGCTTTGCTTTTTAAGCGAGGAAGTTTCAATGACCCCAAGGTTCCCCCGTCTCGTCGCGCTCGCCGTCTCCGCCATCTTCCTTCTCACGGCCGCCTCGTCGCAGGCCGCCGCCAAACCCGCAAAATCCAAGAAGCCGGCCGCGAAGGCCGCCGCCAAGGCCCCGGCCAAGCGCGGACGCGAGACCGCGTCGGAGCGTAAGGACTCGCGCGCCTCGAAGCGCGAGCGCGCGGCCGACGCGCGCCGCGAGAAGAACGACCGCGCGTCGAAGGCCGACCGCCGCGGCAAGCGCGGCGACGACCGCGCCTCGGCGAAGGAGTCGGGCAGGATGAGCAAGCGCGAGCGGATGGCCGCCGCGCGCCGCGAGGCCGAGCAGCGCCGCCGCGAGGCCGCCGAGCGCGCGCGCCGCATCGCCATCGCACGCGCCGCCGCCATCGCCCGCCAGCGCGCCGCCGACCAGGCGCTCAGGGACGAGGCCGCCGCCAACATCGCCAGGGACGAGACGACGGGCGAAGACATGGAAATCCGCCGCGCCGCCGTCGAGGCGCTCGGCGACAAGGCCGGCACGGTCGTCGTGATGAATCCGAAGACCGGGCAGGTCTACACGGTCGTCAACCAGGACTGGGCGCTGCGCCGCGGCTTCAAGCCCTGCTCGACCATCAAGCTTGTGTCGGGCCTCGCCGGCCTCAACGAGGGCGTCATCGACCCCGTCCAGACGGTCAACATCGGCACGGGCAGCTTCAGCCTCGACCTGACCGACTCGCTCGCCCTCTCGAACAACGGCTACTTCCAGAGGGTCGGCGGGCAGGTCGGCTTCCCGAAGATGATGGAGTACGCGCGTAAGCTGGGCCTCGGCGAGCCGACCGGCATCAACCACCCGGCCGAGTCGCCCGGCCGCCTCCCCGTCTTCAAGGAGGGATTCGCCCTCAACCGCATGTCCTCGCACGGCGACGACATCGAGGTCACCGCCATCCAGCTCGCGCGCATGGCCTCGGCCATCGCCAACGGCGGCAAGCTCCTCGTCCCGCACCTGCCGCGCACGCCGCAGGAGAACGTCAGCTTCAAGCGCGAGGTCAGGCGCGAGATAAACATCGCCGACGACAACGTCCGCCGCATCCTCCCCGGCATGATAGGCGCGGTCACCTATGGCACCGCGCGCCGCGCCCAGACGCCCCTGATGACGGTCGCGGGCAAGACCGGCTCCTGCATTGAGCAGAGCCCGAACCGCCCCTGGCTGGGTCTCTTCACCTCGTTCGCCCCCGTCCACGACCCGCAGCTCGCCGTCGCGGTCATCCTCCGCGGCTCGCACGCGCGCGGAAAGTACGCCTCCGAGGTCGCGGGCTCCGTCTACCGCCGCCTGGGTCTGATGGCGCGCTTCGCGCCGAAGCCCGGCAGCCAGCCGATGCTCGCCAACGACATGATCGCGCCGCGCACGCACATCGACCCGCGCAAGGCCGCCGAGGTCTCGGACGAGGAGCGTGAGGACGAGGCGCTGGAGGCGAACGAGGCGACCAAGGACGCCTTTGTCGTGAGCGAGGCCGAGGGCGACGGGTCCGACGCGCAGGGGACGCAGACGCAGCAGCAGCAGCCC
>DASVSK010000867.1:0-2830 GCA_036388135.1 Pyrinomonadaceae bacterium
CGAAGTCCGGCGCTTGCCGTCCGACTTTTGCTTCTGCCATGGTGCTTGTCTGTTCCTCCGTTGGGTGATGAAAAGAGCCCCGGCGGGCGCGGCTACCCGGGTTCCGAGCGCCCGCGAAAAGATTCTTCGCGCGGCGTCAGCCCGCGGCCTGACAGTCGGGGCACAGGCCCACGAGCGTCAGGTGGATGGATTCGGGCTTGAAGCGCGAGCGGCGGGCGGCGGCGCGGATGAGCCGCGGCGTCTCGGCGAGGTCGAAGTCGACGAGCTTGCCGCAGCGCGAGCAGACGGCGTGGTCGTGGCGCGCCGTCTCGCGGTCGTAGCGGCTCGACCCCTTGCCGAAGTTGATCTCGCGCACGAGCCCCGCCTCCCTGAGGTACTTCAGGGAGTTGTAGACGGTGGCGAAGCTGATCGACGGCAGGCTCTTGCGCGCCGCCTCGAAAATCTCGTTCGCCGTCAGGTGCTCGCCCGACTCCGCGACCACGCGGAGCACGGCCCGCCGCTGCGGGGTCAGCGCCCCCCGGCCGCCACCCTGGTCTCCCCTGCCCGCCATAAATTGTCCTGTCGTTGAAGTGGAATTAGAATAATTCTAAGCCGGCCGGCTGTCAAGTGGGGGAAAGCAGTAGTCAGTAGTCAGTAGTCAGTAGCCAGTAGGCGCTCCGCGTCCCGTCCGCCGCCGCGGATATGCCGACGCGCTGCGCCCGATGCTTCTTCTACTGACTACTGTCTACTGTCTACTGTCTACTGAATCTTCGGGTGGCGCTCGACGAAGTCGAGGAGGGCGGGGACGTAGTCGGGGAAGCTGGGGCAGCGCAGGCCGCGGGGCTCGAGCAGCGCCGAGGCGCGCGCGGTGTCGTAGGT
Organism: Pyrinomonadaceae bacterium; assembly: GCA_036388135.1. Classification (GTDB taxonomy): domain Bacteria; phylum Acidobacteriota; class Blastocatellia; order Pyrinomonadales; family Pyrinomonadaceae; genus QHXN01. The sequence continues at coordinate 859 of DASVSK010000867.1, forward strand.
CTGCTTGAGGAAGAAGTATGGGACGCCGACGCGCGGGAGCCCCGTCACCAGCTCGTTGAGGGGGAGGTTGAGCGCCGTCTGGACGAGCGTGGCCGGCACGGTGACGAGCGACTCGCGCCCGGCGAGGTTGCGCGAGATGACGTCGAACAGCTCCTCGGTCGTGAGCGGCGCGGGGTCGGCGATCTGCACGGTCTGGCCCTCCGACTCGGCGGCGTCGGCGAGCGCGGCCATCGCCTCGACGACGTAGTCGACGGGGACGACGTTGAGCCGCACCTCGGGGTTCCCGATGTTGGCGAGCGAGAGGGCGCGCGGAGACATGCGCAGGTAGTTGACGAGGTAGTAGACGCCGTCGTACTTCGCCGTCTCGCCCGTCCGCGAGTCGCCGCAGACGACCGAGGGGCGGTGAATCGTCACGGGCAGCTCGCGCTTCAGCGCCTCCACCTCCAGCTCGGCCAGGTACTTCGTCTCCTCGTAGTTGTTGCGGAAGCCCGCCTCGTGCCGCAGCTCGCTTTCGAGGATGAGCCCCGTCCGCCGGCCCGCCACGTAGCAGGTCGAGACGTAGTGGTAGCGGCGCAGCCTCGGCAGCGAGAGCGCGAAGCGGTTGACGTTGCGCGTGCCCTCGACGTTGACCCGCAGCGCCAGGTCTTTGCTCACGGCGAGGTCGTAGGCGGCCGCGAGGTGGAAGACCACCGTCGCCCCGCCCCGCGCCTCCCCCAAATCCGCGGCCGAGAGCCCGAGGTTTTCGCGCGTAATGTCGCCCTCCATGACGCGGAAGGCTTCCGCGGCCGCGCCCGTCGCCGACGCGACGCGGGCGACCTCCGCGCGCGCGCGCGCGGCGAACGCGGGCTGCACGAGCAGTTGGAAGCGCGCGCCCCCGCGCGCGAGGCGCTCGACCAGCCGCCCGGCGATGAAGCCGGGGAAGCCCGTCAGGAAGATCGTCTCGTCACTGAGCATGAGTCGGGTAAAGGGTGAAGGCGGGAGGGCGAAGGGTGAAGGGGCGGCCGTCGGCCCCCCTTCGTCCTTCGCCCCCGCCTTCACCCTTCCGGTGATTCGCCGCAGGCCAGCTCGACGAGGGTGCGGACGCCGGTGCCGCTCGCGCCCTTGGGGGCGTAGGCGGTCGGGGCGTCGTGCCAGGCCGTGCCGGCGATGTCGAGGTGAACCCAGGGGGTGTCGCCCGCAAACTTCGAGAGCAGGAGCGCGGCGGCGGTGGCGTCGGGCTTGCCGCCGTAGTTCTTGAAGTCGGCGATCATGCTCTCGATCCTCTTCTTGTAGTCGTCGGAGACGGGCATCCGCCACGCGGGCTCGCCCGCGCGCTCCGAGGCCGAGAGGACGCGCGCCGCCCAGGCGTCGTCGTTCGAGAAGAGGCCCGTGCGGTGCGTGCCCAGCGCGATGATGATGGAGCCGGTCAGCGTCGCGAGGTCGACGACGCGCGTCGCGCCGAGGTGTTTGGCGTAGGCGATGCCGTCGACTAAGACGAGGCGGCCTTCGGCGTCGGTGTCGACGCACTCGATGGTGTGGCCGGCGAAGGTGCGGACGACGTCGCCGGGCTTGATGGACTTGCCCGAGGGCATGTTCTCGGCGGCGGGCACGACGGCGACGAGGCGGCGGTTCGGCTTGAGCCGTGCGGCGGCGCGGAGCGCGCCGAGCGCGGCCGCGCCGCCCGCCATGTCGGACTTCATCTCGTACATGTCGAGCCCGTGCTTGATCGAGATGCCGCCCGTGTCGAACGTGATCCCCTTGCCGACGAAGGCCCACAGCTCGTCGTCCTCCTTCGCCCCCTCCGGCTCGTAGCGAAGGACGATGAGCGCGGGCTCCTCCTCCGAACCCTGCCCGACGCCGGACAGGCCGCCCAGCCCGCGCGCGCGAATCTCTTCCGCGCCGAGCGACTCGACGGTCAGGCCGACCTCGCCGGCCATCTCGGCCGCGCGGCGCGCGAACTCGCGCGGCGGCAGGCTCAGGCCCGGCTCGTCGG
>DASVSK010000868.1:0-8760 GCA_036388135.1 Pyrinomonadaceae bacterium
GAAAAGCTCGACTACGACCTGCGCAAGAACGTCATCGACCACATGCGCTCGAAGGGCTACCTCGAAGCGCGCACCGGCGAGCCGCGCGTCGAGGGCCTCGGGCCGAAGCGCACGGGCTTCCCCATCCTGCCGCTGCCGATCATCTCGTCGGTCGACGAGGGGCTGCGCGTCACCGTCCCCGTCACCGAGGGCAAGCTCTACCGCCTCGGCGAGATCAAGATCGAGGGCAACTCCATCTACTCGGAGGAGCTCATACGCCAGGTCATCGGGCTCAGGGCGGGCGAGATCGCCAACGGCGCGCGCATCGCCAAGGCCGTCTACGAGGACCTGAAGAACCTCTACGGCCGCTCGGGCTTCATCCAGTACGAGCCCGAGATCACGCCCGAGTTCAAGCCCAACCCGCAGAAGCCCGAGGAGGGGATCGCCGACTTCACCATCAGCATCAACGAGGGCCGGCAGTTCTCGCTCCGGCGGCTGGAGTTTCTGGGCAACACCTTCACGCGCGACAACGTGCTCAGGCGCGAGGTGGCCGTCAACGAGGGCGACATCTTCGACCGGCAGCTCTGGGAGTTCTCGGTGCTGAAGCTCAACCAGCTCGGCTTCTTCGACCCCATCGACAAGGAGAAGGACGCCGAGTTCCGCACCGTCGAGGAGACGGGCGAGGTCGACATCAACCTCCGCGTCAGCGAGCGCGGCCGCAACCAGATCGCCTTCAACGGCGGCGTCTCCGGCATCGGCGGCTCGTTCTTCGGGCTCGACTACTCGACGAACAACCTGCTCGGCCGCGGCGAGTCGCTCTCGTTCCAGTTCGCCTTCGGCAACCGCCAGAAGTCGATCCTCTTCTCGTTCACCGAGCCCTACGTCAAAGACCGCCCCATCTCCATCGGCTTCTCGCTCTACACCCAGTCGCAGAAGTTCTTCGGCGAGGGGACGCTGCTCTCGCAGAACCTCAACGCCATCGGCGGCGCGCTGGGCGACGTCCAGAGCTTCCTGAGCGCGGGCGAGGAGAACCTCTTCACGCAGAACACGACGGGCGGGAGCCTCTACGCCACCTCGCCGCTCTCCGAGTTCTGGCGGCCGCGCGGCCGCCGCTTCGTCCAGATCGCGCGCGCCTCGCGCGTCGGGCTCTCCTACGCCTTCTCGCGCTCCTCCATCGAGGAGCCGCCGGTCAACGAGCAGAACAACCCGAACACCTTCATCCCCGTCGTCTTCAAGCAGGAGAACATCACGACGAGCCGCGTCACGCCCTCGTTCGTCTACGACACGCGCAACGGCACCATCGACCCGACGCAGGGGTCGCAGGTGGCGCTCTCGCTCGCCTTCGCGGGCCTCGGCGGCGACGTGCGCACCATCCAGCCGACGCTCTCGCTGACGCACTTCCGCCCCATCCGCCGCAAGCGCTCGGAGCGCCCCGAGGTCTTCGGCTTCCGCATCGTCGCCGGCCACGTCCGCAGCTTCGGCATCACGTCGAGGATCGCCTCGGCGCAGGAGGGCTCGCTCTCCTTCATCAACGGCGTGCCCGTCTACGAGCGCTTCTTCCTCGGCGACGAGTTCACCATCCGCGGCTACAACGTCCGCTCCATCGCGCCCATCGCGCCGCTCGACGTCTTCGTCAGGTCGCGGAACATCGTGGTCGCGGCCAACCCGACGGGGACGCCCGAGCCCATCGGCGACCAGCTCCCGTCGACGCTGAACGACCAGCTCCGCGCGCTCGGCGAGTTCACGGGCCCGACCGGCGACAACTCGGTGCTCATCGCGCGCGACTTCCGCTTCCTCGGCGGCGACACGCAGCTCCTGGGTAACTTCGAGTACCGCATCCCGCTCTTCGGCCCCGTCCAGCTCGCGGCCTTCGCCGACATCGGCTCGGCCTTCAACCTGGTGACGAGCGCCGACCAGACCTTCTCGACCGAGTTCCTCGAAGACCAGCCCTTCCTCGGGCGGGCCGGGGGGCTGACCGAGCTGGTCGCGCGCCGCAACCCGCAGCTCGCGGTCTCGCCCAGCAGCCGCTTCCTCGACCCCACTTCGGGGACGCTCCAGCGCTCGCTGCTCGTCCAGGGCGACCGCCTGCTGACCAAGGAGGAGTTCGCGGCGCTCCTGCGCGTGGGCCCGACCGACCCGCTGACGAACCTGCCGCTCGGCGTGCAGCCCGTCTTCCTCCGCGGCGAGGCGCAGACCAACACCGTGGCGCGCATCTCGCAGAGCCTTTTTTCTAAAATCAGCGACTACCGATCCAGCGTCGGGCTGGAGTTGCGCATCCAAATGCCGGTGATCAACGTGCCGTTCCGCTTCATCTACGCCATCAACCCGAACGCACAGGACACGCTAATTCAGGAGAAGAAGAGGGTCTTCCGGTTCAGCATCGGGCGCACCTTCTAAGCCCTGAGGACACGAAACCCCGGGGGAAGCCCGCGCCCGCGCGAGAAAGTTCGCCCGCAACTTTGAGCTAAGGAGCAGTACAGGAAAGATCATGAAAGCGATTCGCACAACCTTCTTCGCCGCCGCCTTCGCGGCCTTCGCCGCGCTGACGGCCGCCGCCCAGACCACGCCCGCCGCCCGCACGGCCCCCGCGCAGGGCGGGGCCGCCGCCGCCATCGCCGAGGGCAAGTTCGCCATCATCGACACCGACGCCTTCAACGACCCGGCGCAGGGCATCAAGCGCCTCGTCGCCGCCTTCCAGACGGTCGAGCGCGAGTTCAAGCCGCGCCGCGACGAGATTCAGACGCTGCGCACGCGCCTCGAAGCGCTCGCCAAGGAGATCGAGAGCACCAAGGCCGTCGCCGACCAGAAGGCGCTGGCCGCCAAAGCCGACCAGGCCACGCAGCTCGACACCGAGATCAAGCGCAAGCAGGAGGACGGGCAGAAGGCGCTCGACCGCAGGGTTCAGGAGCTGACTGGCCCCGTCTACCAGGACATCGGCACCGCGCTCCAGGCGTTCGCCCGCGCCCGCGGCCTGACGGTCGTCTTCGACGTCAGCAAGATGCAGGGCGTGGTGATGGTGGTCAACGACCAGATAGACATCACCTCGGCCTTCATCGCCGACTACAACCAGCGCAACCCCTCGACGGCCGCGGCCGCGCCGGCCGCCCGCCCGTAGTCAGCGACCCGAGCTTTGACGGGCGGCGGGTGACGTGTGGCGTGCGGGAGGCGATCCCGCCCCGCCGCTTGTCACCCGCCGCCCGTCGCTGCTTTAATGCCCCCATGGAAACGGTTCTCGACACCCGCGCCATCCAGGAGATTCTGCCGCACCGCCACCCCTTCCTCCTCGTCGACCGCATCGTCGAGCTGACGCGTGGCGTGCGCATCGTCGGGGTCAAGCAGGTGACGATCAACGAGCACTACTTCCAGGGGCACTTCCCCGGCGCGCCCGTCATGCCCGGCGTCCTCATCGTCGAGGCGATGGCGCAGGTCGGCGCGGTCTACGCGCTCCAGCAGATCGAGGGGCGCGAGTCGAAGCTCGTCCTCTTCAGCGGCATCGACAACGCGCGCTTCCGCCGCCCCGTCGTCCCCGGCGACACGCTCACCATCACCGTCACCCCGCTGCGCGTCGGCGGCCGCGTCCAGAAGATGCACGGCGAGGCGCACGTCGACGGCCAGCTCGCCGCCGAGGCCGACATCATGAGCGTCGTCGCCGACCGGGGCCACGTGAAATAAGGCGGTAGCCGGCAGTCAGCAGTCAGTAGACGGTGGGGCTCCGCCTTTCGGTCTTTGAGGCTTTTGCCCTGACGATTCGCTCCCGACGGCTTTTCTACCGACTACCGACTGCCGACTACCGACTACCGATGCCTATCTTCGTTCACCCAACAGCGGTCGTCAGCCCGCGCGCCGAAGTGGGCGAGGGCTCGCACGTCGGCCCGTTCTGCACGGTCGGCGACGAGGTGCGGCTCGGCGAGCGCGTGCGGCTGGAGTCGCACGTCGTCGTCGACGGGCGCACCGAGGTCGGCGACGACACGCACGTCTTCCCGTTCGCCTCCATCGGCCTCGCCCCGCAGGACTTGAAGTACCGCGGCGAGCCGGCCGAGACGCGCGTCGGCCGCCGCAACCGGATACGCGAGTTCGTGACCGTCCACCGCGGGACGGAGGGCGGCGGGATGCTGACCTCCGTCGGCGACGACTGCCTCGTCATGGCGCAGGCGCACGTCGCGCACGACTGCCGCGTCGGGAGCGGCGTCATCATGGCGAACGCCGCGACGCTCGCCGGCCACGTCGAGGTCGAGGACGGCGCGAACGTCGGCGCTTACTCCGGCGTCCACCAGTTCTGCCGCGTCGGCCGCGAGGCTTACGTCGGCGGCTACTCGGTCGTCGTCAAGGACGCGCTCCCCTTCGCGCTCACGGTCGGCAACCACGCGAAGTGTTACGGCCTGAACACTGTCGGCATGAAGCGCCGCGGCTACCCGCAGGAGACCGTCGAGGCGCTGCACCACGCCTTCCGCCTCCTCCTCTCCTCCAAGCTCAACACCACGCAGGCGCTCTCGCGCATCGGCGAAGAGCTGAAGGGCCCGCCCGAGGTCGAAGAGCTCGTCCGCTTCATCGAGACCTCGCGGCGCGGGGTCGTCAAGTAGCGGTGAATGGTGAATGGTAAATGGTGAACGGATAAAGGCGGCCGTCTCTTCACCATTTACGATTCACCATTTACGATTCACCAGCTTATGCGTTACGGACTCATAGCGGGCAACGGCCGGTTCCCCTTCCTGGTGGTGGAGGGCGCGCGGCGCGCGGGCGCGGAGGTCTCGGTCGCGGCCATCAGGGAGGAGACCGACCCGGCCATCGAGCGCGTGGCCGACCGCGTGGCGTGGGTCGGCATCGGGCAGTTGGGGCGGATGATACGCTTCTTCAAGCGCGAGGGCGTGGAGAAGGCGATCATGGCGGGGCAGGTCAAGCACGTCCAAATCTTCAGCGGCGCGCTGCCCGACGTGCGGATGCTCAAGATGCTCATCAGCCTGCCGCGCCGCAACACCGACGCCCTCATCGGCGGGGTCGCGGCCGAGCTTGAGCGCGAGGGGATAGAGCTGATCGACTCGACCTACTTCCTCAAAGACCAGCTCCCCGCGGAAGGCGTGCTGACGCGCCGCAGCCCCTCGGCGGCCGAGCGCGGGGACATCGAGTACGGGCTGGAGGTCGCGCGCGAGATAGCGCGGCTCGACCTCGGCCAGACCATCGTCGTGCGCGCGCGCGCCTGCGTCGCCGTCGAGGCGATGGAGGGCACGGACGAGACGGTGCGCCGCGCGGGCCGCCTGGCGCGCGGGCGGCTCACCGTCGTCAAGGTCGCCAAGCCGAACCAGGACATGCGCTTCGACGTCCCCGTCGTCGGCGTCCCCACCGTCGAGACGATGGCCGAGGCCGGCGCGACCTGCCTCTGCCTCACCGCCGGCAAGACGCTGATGTTCGACCGCGATGAGATGCTCGCCCTCGCCGACCGCCGCCGCATCGCGGTCGTCGCCGCCCCGCCGGTGTAAAACGCAGTAGACAGTAGACAGTAGACAGTAGACAGTAGAAAGACGAAGGCGGCGCGTCCCGGCTGATGGCCGAAGACGCGCCGCCCTTTCTTTGTCTACTGTCTATTGTCTACTGTCTACTGTCTACTCGCTGACGCCGGAGGCGGCCTGCTGGGTGGTGGCCTTGGGGTCGTAGGGCGTCTTGAGGTACTCCTGGGCGGCGCGCTGCGCCCCGTCGAAGTCGATGCCCGACTCGACCGCCTGGCGGTACTCGTGGACGGCGCGGGCGCGGTCGCCCATGCCGTCGTAGGCGTTGCCGCGCTTGATGCGCGCCCACGCCTCGATCCACGAAGGCCGCAGGTTGCCGTGCAGCGCGGCGTCGAAGTTGTCGAGCGCCTGCTGGTAGTTGCGCTGTTCGAGGAAGATGAGCCCGAGGTTGTAGTAGACCCACGAGTTCGACTTGTCGAGCTTGAGCGCCTCCTCCAACTGCCGCTGCGCTTCGAGGTACTGCCCCTCGCGGAACAGCTCCAGCCCGCGCCGCGCGACGATGGAGATGCGCAGCTCCTCGGACGAGCGCATCAGCTTGTTGTTCGGGTCGATGACGACTTCCAGGGGCTTGCCCTTGACCTCGAAGTCGAAGTCCTCGCTGCGGTCGGCGACGAAGACGGTCGTCTCGGCGTCGTCGCCCTCGGCGCGGAGCTGCAGCTCGACCGGCATCCGCAGGTTCTCGACGTTCTGCTTGATGGTGCCGCGCGCGCGGAACTTGCCCGAGCGCGTGCGGATGATCTGGTAGTCGACCGAGAACTCGGGCACGCCCGTCCCCTCGACCCACCGCGCGAAGAAGTAGCGCATGCTCTCGCCGTTGACCGCGGTCGCCAGCTTCTCGAAGTCGTCGATGGAGGCGTTGCGGCCGCGGAACTCGCCCGCGAAGCGCTTGAGCAGCTCGTCGAACTTCGACGGGCGGATGGTCTCGCGCAGCATGCGGAAGACCATCGCGCCCTTGTAGAAGACGACGGCCTGGTAGGCGGCCGACTGGTCGTCTAAGGTCGAGGGCGCGCGCGAGATGGAGGACGCCTGCTCGAACATGAGCGCGCGCTCAAGCATGTCGCGCTGCGCGTTGTCGAGCTGCCCGCCCGAGAGCTTGTTCTCGCGGAAGGCGTAGCTGCTCCACTCGGCGAGGCCCTGCGAGAGCCACGCGTCGTCGAATGACTTCAGGCCGACGGTCAGTCCCCACCACTGGTACGCGACCTCGCGCAGGACGCGCTCGTCGAGCGACGCCTGGCGGCCGGGCGTGAAGAAGCGCGGGGATAGGAACTGGACGCCGGGCGCGGCGTAGGCGTCGAGGCTCGCGTCGTCGATCTGGACGACCGAGAGGCGGGTGCCGAAGGCGGGCTGCCCGTACTTCTGCGTGTAGAACTGGAGCGCCTCGCCGACGAGCTGCGCGTAGGGGTCGATGAAGCTCTCGCCGCCGGGCTGGACGTGGAACGTCAGCTCGTAGCCGCCCACCTTGAGCGCGCGCGTGATGAAGCGGCCGACGGCGAAGCTGCCGACGAGGCTCGGCTGGCGCGTGACGAAGCGGTAGCTGCGGAGACTCCCGCCCTGCGCGGCGCGCGCGGGGGCGACGCCCCCGGCCCCGCCGCCCGCGGGCGCGAGGAACTGCGCGCCGGAGAGCTGTGCCACGGGCTCGTCGCTCGACCCGGCGACGGTGTAGCCGTCGGGGACGGTGATGGTGAAGTCGGAGGTCGCGCGGTCGGCCGCGTACTCGTGGAAGGGGAACCAGCGCGCCGCGTACATCAGGTAGGACATCTCGGGGCCGACGTAGGCCAGACGCTTCGTCAGCAGCGGCCCGCCCTCGGGCGTGACGAGCGCGCCCGCCCAGCGGAACCTGAGCGTCTGCTGCTGGCCCGCCGGGACGACCTCGCCGAGGTCGACGCGCACGAAAGGCCCGATGGTTTCGAGGCCGGCCTGATCCTGCACGACGTTGGTCAGAACCTTCCCGTTGCGCTCGACCGACTCGATCTTGAGCGAGCCGTTCAGCTCGAAGACGACCGAGCGGGTGTTGTCGAGCGGCGTGAAGGTGACGTCGCCGGCGGCGGTCAGGAGGTGCTGCGCGGGGTTTATCTCGGCGATGACGCGGTAGTGCGTGACGTCGAAGCGCGCGCGCTGACCGGGCTGGAGCGGCGTCTCGGCGATGGTCGGCGCGGGCGTCGGCGTCGGGGCCGGGGTGGGCGTCGCCGCGGGCCTCGGCTGCTGCGCCTGCGGCCTGGGGCGCGGCGCGCGGCGGGGCTGCGCCGCGGCGTCGACGGCGGCGGCAGAGAGTAACACCAGCATTAAAAGGGCGTAGTTAAAGAGTCTCTTCATCGTCTGGGTTTCCTGCTGGAACGATACGCCGAACGGTCGGCCCGTGACAACTTTTTTGCGGCGGCCGACTCCCCGGCCCGGGCGTACAAAGCCCCGTCCTTTCCGCTAACGGCCGCCCCGGCGGGGCGCGCTCGGGTCTGGAGTAAGGGCGCTCGGGCCGCGAGGAGAAGCGCGCCGGAAAGGGCGTTTCTGCTAATACGGCAAGCGTTTGGATGTCCCCTCCGCCCGCACCGTTGTACGCGCCCCGGCGGGCGAAAGGGGCTCCGCACGCGCGCCACGCCCCGCTTGACAGGGCGCGCGGCGCGCGTCCATCCTCGGGCGAAGGGAAGTGAATCCGAGGAAAGACAGGGGGAGTCGGGGCGGCCCGCGCGCGCGTTCATGACGCGGGGCGCGGCCGCGCAGACCGGCTGACAGGGACATGGACACATACGGCGACCCCGCCATACGCATCACGCTGCTGCCGCGCGACACGAACCCGCAGGGCACCATCTTCGGCGGCATCATCCTCAGCTACATCGACATCGCCGGCGCGGTCGAGGCGCACCGCCGCACGGGCGTCGAGCGCTTCGTCACGGTCGCCATGCGCGAGGTCATCTTCCACCAGCCGGTCTTCGTCGGCGACCTCGTCAGCTTCTACGCCAAGACCGAGCGCGTCGGCACGACCTCCATCACCGTCCGCGTCGTCGTCGAGGCCGAGCGCTACGGCGGCACCTCCGAGCGCATCAAGGTCACCGAGGCCGAGGTCGTCTACGTCGCGGTGGACGCCAACCGCCGCAAGATGCGCATCAACCGGGAACTCGTCAAAGGTCTCGAAGACATCGAGCAGCACGAGACTTCGTAGGCGGCGGCAGGAAACGGCGGGGGCGGCGGCAGGCACGGGGGAAAGGTCGGGCGGGGCTCCGTCCGGGTCGGAGAAAATTTCGGCGCGCAGACAGGTGGGGCGCGGCTTAAAGACTTTAAGCCGCGC
>DASVSK010000869.1:0-1936 GCA_036388135.1 Pyrinomonadaceae bacterium
CGACCCGACCCGCGGCTTTGCCTTCGTGCCGGGCCCGCAGACCACGCGCCACACCCTGACGCAGATCGACCCCGGCCTGGAGATGCCCTACACGCAGCAGTGGACGCTGAGCTTCGAGCGCCAGCTCCCGCTCGCGTCGGCGATGCGCCTGACCTACACGGGGAACCGCGGCATCGGGCTGCTGCGCTACTCGCTCCAGAACCTGCCGCTCAACGACCCCGCGGGCGTCGCCGTCGCCAACCACCCGAACAACGCCCCGGCCGTGCTCTACACCGCGGCCCAGCGGACGGCCGGCGACCCGCGCGGCGTGGACGTGCGCGGGCAGACGCTCCGGCCCGCCGCCGACGTGGTCTGCGCCGGCACGGGGCTGCCCGGCATCCAGACCTCCGCGACGTGCCCGGTCGCCGTCCCGCTGGGGCCGCTTGAGTACAGCCGGCTCGTCCCGCGCACCAACGAGCGACGGCCGCTCGGCCTGTACACGACCAACGTGCAGGTCAGCAACGCCTCCTGGAGCTACTACCACGGCCTCCAGGCCGAGTTGACGAAGCGCCTCAGCCATAACGTCAACTTCCAGGCGTCTTACACCTTCAGCAAGTCCATCGACACGACCTCGGAGGCGACGGCGGTCGGCGCGGGCGACACCAACCAGACGGGCAACAACGCCCGCGACGCGCGCGCCCTCTCGCGCTTCCACACTCCCCACCGCTTCACCTTCTACGGGACCTACCGCACGCCCTGGTTCAGGGACGAGCGCGGCTTCCTGGGTCAGACCCTCGGCGGCTGGCAGTTCTCCGCCGTCGTCAAGCTCGCCAAGGGCACGCCCTTCACCGTCATCAGCCCTTCACAAGACCTCGACTTCGACGGCTTCGCCGAGGCCCGGCCCGTTCTGCTCGACCCGTCCGTGCTCGGCAACGGCATCAACCACCCGTCGAACTCGCAGCAGTCGCTGCCCGCCTCGGCGTTCCGCGCGCTGACCGTCGCCGACATCGGGCGCGACCTCCCGCTCGTCGGGCGCAACACGTTCTTCCTCGACGGGGTGCAGAACGTCGACTTCGCCCTGGCTAAGACCTTCCGGCTTCCGTGGGAGGGGCACCAGTTCAACCTCCGGGCCGACTTCTTCAACGCCTTCAACCACGTGCAGTACGGCTTCCCCGCGAGCCTCGACGTGACGAGCATCAACTTCGGGCGCATCACTTCGCCGGCCACGCTCTACGCCCCGCGCAACGTGCAGGTCTCGCTGCGCTATCAGTATTAAACGCGACGCGCCCGGGCGGGAGACGGGGCTTCAAACTTCGTCCCCCGCCTTCCGCCCGGGCGCGCGCGGAAACTCCGGCCGCCGTTTCGCTCACACGTGTTGATCTACCAGAATCGTGTTCCCGTCCGGGTCGACGACCATGAAGCTGGCCGGGCCGTTGGAGCTTTCGTCCGCCTCCGAAATCAATTCCACGCCGCGGTCTTTGAGCCGGCGCTGCAACTCCCGGATGTCCGTGAACTCTCCGACCGGCCGGGCGTCGCTATCCCAGCCCGGGTTGAAGGTGAGGATGTTCTTCTCGAACATGCCCTGGAACAGCCCGATGGCGTGGTCGCCGTTCTTCATGATGAGCCAATTCTGCGACTGGTCTCCGGCGAAGACTGTAAAACCCAGCTTCTCGTAAAAGAGCTTCGACGCCTCGATATCTTTCACGGCCAAGCTGACAGAGAAAGCTCCCAGTTCCATCTTTGCCTCCTGCGTTGTGTGTCTGACGCATAACGTCGGGCGTTACGCGCCCGGCCCCTCAAATGTCTTCCGCGACGCCTCGTTCCTCTTCCGGCATCGACGACCGGGCGGCTGAAGCCGGTAGGGCGTAATCGTCCGCTCGTAATCTTCCAAGCTTCATATTCGGCACGCGCCGCGAAGCAGTGACCTCTATTGTGACTTCGGATTGCGAGAGGCAAT
>DASVSK010000870.1:0-6459 GCA_036388135.1 Pyrinomonadaceae bacterium
GCGGAGCCCTACTGACTACTGACTACTGTCTACTGCTCTGCCTTCCAGAGTTCGACGCGCGGGTCGTCGCCGGCGGCGGCGAGGAGTTCGGCGAACGTCGCGAGCAGGACGGGGTGGCGCGCGCCCGGGGCGAGTTCCGCCAGCGGGGCGAGGACGAAGCGGCGCAGGTGGAGCCGGGGGTGCGGGAGCGTGAGCGCGTCGGTCTCCAGCCGCTCGCCGTCGTAGAGCAGGAGGTCGAGGTCGAGAGTGCGCGCCGCGCGCGGCCTTTCGCGGCGACGCCCCGCGTCGCGCTCGACGTCGAGCAGGAGACGGAGCAATTCCTCCGGCGGCGGCAGCGGCGCGCGGAGTTCGGCGACCATATTGAGGAAGGCGGGCTGTTCGTCTTCAACGCCGACCGGCTCGGTCTCGTAGACGGACGAGAGGCGCGCGACGCTTAAGCCCGCCGCCAGCATCCCGCGCACGCCGAGCAGGAGGTGCCCCGCGCGGTCGCCCAGGTTCGACCCCATCCCGACGTACGCGCGTCCCGCCGCCTCTTCACCCACCCGCGCCTCCTGACCGCCCGCGCGCGACACCCGGCGACGTCTAGCGCCGCCCCTTCTCCATCTTCCGGTTGAAGGTCTCCGACTCGCCGCGCGGGATGCTGAGCGTCTTCCACTCGGACGACTTGAGGTGCTTGGCGAGGAAGACGATCTGGCCCGTGTGCTGGCCGTAGTGCGAGAGCTGGCGGTTGACGGCGGCGACGACGGTGTGCGGCTCGCCGCGGATGTTGACGGTGCGCAGGAGGTCGACGCCCCGGAGCGACGCGAGCGTGTCGAAGAGCGTGCGCCAGCCCGACTCCCAGCTTTCGAGAATCGCGGCGCGGTCTTCGCCCTCGACGACGAACTCGGAGTCGCGCCGACGGTCCGCCTTCTCGCCGTCGGTCGTGAGGAAGTCCGTCCAGCGCGAGCGCAGGTTGCCGGCCATGTGCTTCATGATGAGGGCGATGCTGTTCGACTCGGCGTCGACGGCGCGGAAGAACTCTTCGTCCGACACCTGCGCGGCCGCGCCGTCGGCGAGCTTCTTCTGTGTGCGGAAGACCTTCGACGTGTCCTCCAGGTAATGTTCGGCGAGCGGGTCTGTCATCGTTCGTCTCCTCGGGGGAAGTGTTCGGTAACTCGGCAGCGCGGATTCTAATCCTTCGCGGCCGCGCCGTCATCACCTGAGCCCGCGCAGGAGCCGCAGGCGTCGCGCGTCCGGCGCGTCGCCGCGCCAGGCGTAGTTGCTGAGGGCGGCGACGGCGTTCCACGTCGGGTGGTAGCGCAGGTAGATGTCCTTCTCGTTCGGGTCGCCCCAGCTCCCGTCCGGGTTCTGGTGCGCGAGCAGGTACTCCATCCCCTCCCTGATCTCGGCGTCGCCGTCGCCGAGGCCGAAGGCGCGTAGCGAGTCCATGAACTCGCCGAGCATGTCGGCGTCGCCGCGCGCGACGGCCACACGCAGGTTCGACCTGAGGAACGCGAACTCTTCCGGCAGCAGTCTCGCGGGGACGCGCCACTGGCCGTAGTCGTTCAGCGTGTAGACGACGTGCGTGACGGCGTAGACCGTGTCGTAGAACTCGGGAGCCTCCGCGCCGCGGTGCGGGCGCAGGGAGGGGAGCCAGCCGAGCACTTCGCCGTAGTCGGCCCCGAGCCTGACGCCGTAGCGCTCGCCGACGTAGGCCGTTATCAGCGCGTCGTACCAGACGTCCTGCCGCGCGCGCATGCGCAGGGCGCGGCCGCAGCGTCTGCACGCCGCCGCGCCGCGGGGGTTCGACGCCCTGTCGTACTCGCACTCGGCCGGCACGTCGGCGGGCGGCGGCTCCGCGCGGGGGTCGAAGAGCAGGAAGTCGCGCGCGCCGAAGGCGGCGGCCGCGCGGCGTATCTGGCGCTTGAGCGCCGGGTCGGGGAGCCCGAGGCTGTCGGCGGCGTCGCCGCCGAAGGCGTAGTCGATGACGGTGTTGGCGTCGGCGTCTTCGGGCAGGCGGCGGTGCGTGCGCCGCCAGTGTCGCGCTCGCTCGACGCCCATCCGGCGCGCGGCCGCGCGCACCGAGGGGTCGCTCACGCTCTCGCCGACCGTGTAGAAGCACCAGAGGTAGTCGCTCCCGTGAGTCTCGAAGTTCGACGGGTCGCGCGCCGTCCGGTAGATGAAGTCGAGGCCGCGCCGTACGGCGCGCGCGCGGTCGGCCGCGTCGAAGCGTGAGCCGGGCCGGAGCGCACGCCCCGCCTTACGCGAGGCCGCGGCGGGCGTCGGCGAAGGCGCAGGCGAGTTCCCGCCGCGCGCGTCGCAAGGCGCGGGCGAGGCGAAGAGGCAGAGCGCCGCCAGCGACAGCAAGACAGCCGCCGCCGTCGTCCGAGGGTCAGGGTTCAAAGTCATGGCGCTTCGTCAAGAGAATCTTCGTCCGGGCTACGCACGTGTTCTGCAAACCGGCGGGCGGGAGTATTATAACGCCGGGAAGGCGGGCGGGGCGCGGACTTAATGGCACAACTCTTCGCGATGGTGTGGTTGAAGTGGACGCTGCTGCGCAACTCCCTGCGGTCGCGCAAGGCCGCGGCGGGGCGGGCGGTGGCGGCGCTCGGCTTGCTGTCGGGGCTCGCGCTCTCGCTGTTGGTCGCGTTCGGCGTGGGCGCGGGCGCGTACATACTCTCGTCGGGCGCGGCGCGACTGCCGCCGGGCGAGGGGCAGCCGCGCGCGATCTTCCTCGCCCTGCTCTTCGTCTTCACGCTCGTCTTCACGACGTGGGCGCTGATGCCCGTCGCGCTCGGCGGCGGCAGCCGGTTCGAGCCGACGCGGATGCTGCTCTACCCGGTCTCGCTCGGCAAGCTCTTCGCCTTCGACTTCCTGAGCGACCTGACGAGCCTCACCTCCGTTTTCATCATCCCTTCGGTCTTCGCGCTGGGCGTGGGCGCGGGGCTCGGGCGCGGGAGCCTCGCGGCGGGGCTCGCGGTCTCGGCCTGCGTGGTCGCGTTCGGGCTCTCGCTGGCGAAGCTGTTGTCGGTGGGCGTCGGCGCGATGATGCACGCGCGGCGGACGCGCGGCGAGACGTTGCTGGCGCTGCTCGGGGCGGTGGTCGGACTGCTCGGCGCGTCGCTCGGCATGACGGGCGGGATGATGAAGCAGTTGATGCCGCTGCTCGAAAGGCACCCGGCCTACCTGGAGGCCGCGCGCTGGACGCCGCCGGGCGCGGCCGCCTACGCGTTCGCGCGCGGCCTCTTCGCCGAAGACGCGCGCGGGCTCGCCGTGTCGCTGCTCGTGCTCGCGGCCTACACGGCCGCCTGCGTGCTGCTTGCCTACCGCGTCGCGCGTCGCACGGCGCTCGGCGCGGGCGGCGGCGGCGGGCGCACGAAGAAGCGGCCGGCGCTTGCGGCGGCGGGCGGCGGGGCCGGCGCGGGCTGGCAGTTGCCGTTCGCGTCGCCGCAGTTCTCGGCGCTCTTCGAGAAGGAGGTGCGCTACGCTTCGCGCAACGCGCAGTTGCGCGTCGTCGCGCTGATGGCGGTGGGGCTGACGATCCTTTTGAGGGTAGGGCCGGCGGGCGCGACGGCCGGGCGCGCGTGGGGAGTCGGCTCGCCTTACGCCGAGGGGGCCGGCGCGGTCTTCGGCGTCGTCTACACCTTCATGCTCGTCTCGCCGCTCTCGACGAACCTCTTCGGCTACGACGGGGCGGGGATGCGCTCTCTCGTACTCTCGCCGGTCAGCCGGCGGACGATCCTCCTGGCGAAGAACGCGGCGGTGACGCTCGTCTCGCTGCTGCTGGTCGCGGTCGGGGTCATCGCCGGCGGGCTCGTCCTCGGCGACCTGACGCCGCGCGCGCTCCTCTTCGCGCTGCTCTCCTTCGTGACGACGGCCGCGCTCTTCACGCCGTTCGGCAACTGGCTCTCGTTGCAGTTCCCGAAGCGCGTGCAGTTCGGCAAGAAGATGAACCGCGCGGGGGTGGCGGGGCTGCTGCTCATCCCAGTCTTCTTCCTGCTGATCGTGCCGCCGGCCGCGTCGGTCGCCGCCGGGCACTTCGCCGCCAGCCACGCCGTCAAGTATGTTATACTCGCCGCGTTCGCGCTGCTCTCCGCGGGGTTTTACGCGCTCATGCTTCCGCTCCAGGGGCGTCTGCTTGAGCGGCGCGAGCTGGAGGTGCTCGAAGCCGTCACCGGCCGCGACGGCGGCGATGACGGCGGCGCGGAGTAGACGTTAGACAGTAGGCTCCGCTTAACGTGCGGCGACATTATTATTCGGATGAATCGCAATTATCTTCTACCGACTACTGTCTACCGACTACCGTCTACTTTATCCCAGTGACGCCGCCCGCGCGCGCGTCCGGGCGGGCGAGTGAGAGCCCCGCCCTTACACAAATGGCTCGCAGAAAATTCCGACACCAGCAGCGTCACGAGCCCGCCTCGGTGCGCTCTTTCCAGGACTACCTGACCACGCCCGCCCCGCAGACCTCGCGGTCGGAGCTGATGGCGCTCGTCCGCGGCGGCGAAGACACCTTCCTCGAACTCAAGGTCAAGCTCTCGAACCCCGAGCGCATCGCGCAGGGCATCGTCGCGCTCGCCAACACGGGCGGCGGCGTCATCGTCTTCGGCGTCAACGACAACCTGCGGGTCGAGGGCGTGGACGACGCCGACGCCGTCCGCGACGAGCTCGTCCGCATCTGCCGCGAGGACTTGTACCCTTCGCTCTTCCCCTTCATCGACATCATCTCGTTCGACTCGGGGCTCCGCGTCGTCGCGCTCGACGTCGAGGGGAAGCGCCGCCCCTACCGCACGACCGACGGGCGCTACTTCCTGCGCGTCGGCGCGGAGAAGCGCGAGGCCACGCGCGAGGAGCTGTCGGCGCTCCTCGACGAGGCGCGCCCCCTGACCTACGAGAACGTCGCGGCGCTCGGCGCGGAGATAGAGGACGTGGACGAGGCGCACCTCTGGAGCTTCGTGCGCGAGTTCGAGCCCGACGCCTACGCGCGGCCGCGTGCGGCCGCCGCCTACCCGACCGCCGAAGTCCTGGAGCGCGACCTGCTGCTCGCCGTGCCGGCCGCCGCCGGCGCGCGCGCCGAGCGCGTCGCGCCCACGGTCGCCGGGCTCCTGCTCTTCGGGCGCGACGAGCGCGTGGCCGAGCTGCTCCCGCGCTCGACCATCGTGGCCGCGCGCTACGCGGGCGACAACACGCAGTCGCCGAAGGTCGAGTCCCTGGAGCTGCGCGGCAACCTGCACACGCTCTTCGAGTCGGCGCTCCGCTTCGTCGAGCGCTACTGCGACCTCTGGGACAAGCGCCCGCCGCGGACGCGCCCCGACGCCGTCGCGGCGGAGTCGCCCGTCGCGCCGCGCGCCAACTACCACCGCGGCGCGCTGCTGGAGGCGCTCTCGAACGCGCTCGCGCACCGCGACCTGGCGCTCGCGGGGCTCGCGACCCGCGTCAACGTCTTCGACAACTCGGTCGAGGTCGCCAACCCGCGGCGCACGGCCGGCTTCGCGCCCGCCATGCAGCGCGCCATACGCTACGGCATCCAGCAGCGGCTCAACCCGCAGACGGCCTCGGTCTTCTCAAGCCCCGCCTACGGCCTCAGCCTCCCCACGGGCGGCCTGCCGATGCTGCTGCGCGAATCGCGCCTCTTCTCCGGCCGCAAGTCCGAGGTTCACGCCGTCAACGACGAGTTCCGCGTCCGCCTCTACGGGGGGTGAAGGGAAGTAGCCAGTAGCCAGTAGTCAGTAGAAAAACCAAAGGCGGCGCGTCTCAGCCATCGGCCGGGACGCGCCGCTCGTTTTTTTTATCTACTGACTACTGACTACTGACTACTGTCTACTTCCCTCAGCTCTTCGGCGAGTTGTAGTACTGGCGCGCCTTGACGACGAACTCCTTGTCGTCGTACTTGCCGTCGCCGTCGACGTCGACCTTGACGACGATCTTGTGGCGCTTGCCGTCGCGGCGCTCGCCCGCGCTGTAGGCGAGGCTGTACTGGTTGCGCATCATCGCGTTGATGCTATGGAGCGCCGAGCCGATCTCGCCCTCGAAGGTGATGGGGAAGTATGCGCCGCCGGTCTCCTCGGCGAAGGTGCGGAGCGTGTTCTGCGCCTGGAGGAAGGTCATCCGGCCGGGGTCGATGGCGCCGGCGAGGCCGTCCTGCGCGCCCAACTGGTCGCCGTACCTCTTGAAGAACATGTTGCCGGTGCCGATGATGTAGATGGGGATGCCGGCGTTCTGCGCGATCTTGCGCGTCTGGTCGTAGTTGATCTTGCTGAAGGTGTCGATGCCGCTGCTGATGAGGAAGACTGCCTTGCGGCGGCCCTGGATGGAGGTCATCCCGGCGTACTCGGCCGTCGCCTTCTCGGAGTTTTCGAGCACGACCGAGTCGGCCCTGCCCCCGGCGAGCGTCAGCTTGAGCGCGTCGAAGAGGTTCGATTCGGTGAAGGCCGGCTGGTTGCGGAGCAGCAGCGTGATGACCTGCCCGATGCGTCCGGG
>DASVSK010000871.1:0-7737 GCA_036388135.1 Pyrinomonadaceae bacterium
CCCATCGATTAGCGTCCCGGCCGCCGCGCGCCGAGTTTCTCCGCGGAGGGGCGGGGCGCAGCTTTAAGACGAAGAGCTGTGCCCCCGCCCCTCGGCGAGTTCTTTCCCCCGCCCGCAACGCAATCTCAGCCCCGCGCCGGCTCAAATAACTTCCAACGCGAACCCCCTCCCGCGCAACCAACTGACACGCCCGCGCCGGCGTGCGCGGGGCCGGTAGTTTTCATGTATCTTAAAGGCGGAGCTTATTTCGTCGGGGGGGTTTTTGTAGGATGTCGCTTAATAAAAGTTTACCGCTCGCACTTCTCTCCTTAACACTTGTGGCGCTGTCGCCTTCCGTCGCCTGCTCGCAGGCGCGGCAGCGGCAGGCCGGCGCGAGGACGGCCCAGGCCGGCGGGAGGACGGTCGAGGCGAGCGGCTTTCCCGGGGCCGACCTCGGCGCGAAGATCAACGCCGCCGGCCGCGCGCTCGGCTCGGCGGCGGGCGAGATAGTCGCGCGCGGCGGCGGGCGCATCAGCACGCAAATCGTCGTCTCCGAGGGTCACACGCTCCGGCTCATGCCCGGCGTCTACGCCCCCGACACGCGCGAGATTCCCATCCTGCTCAAGCCGGGCTCCTCGCTCGTCGGCGCGAGCCGCGACAACACCGTCCTGCTTGAGTCGCCCGCGCCGGGGCAGTTCACCGTCGTCAGCGCCTTCAACAACGCCCGGCGCAACGGCGACTCCGACTCGAACCTCGCCGTCCGCGACATACAGATCAAGGGCGCGAACCCCGGCTTCGACTCGGCGCAGCAGGCCGTCGCGCTCGGCAACTGCAAGAACTGCGTGGTCGAGCGCGTGTGGATCAACGGCACGCGCTCCATCGGCATCCAGTTCGGCGGCTCCGCCCAGTACGGCAACTTCGCCGAGAACTCGCGCGTCGCCGACTGCCTCTTCACCAACGTCGCCTCGCAGAACCTCGCGCTCGTCAACGGCCGCAACATCATTTTCGAGAACAACCGCTTCGTCAACCCCGGCCAGCCGGGCGGCCCCGGCTCGACCGTCATCGACCTTGAGCCTAACGCCGCCGACGACCACCTCGAAAACGTCGTCGTCCGCAACAACCTCATCGACGCGCGCACGCACAACATCCAGGCCGGGAACGGCATCCTCGTCCAGTCGGGCTCCGGCACGCGCCTCGTCGGCCCCGTCCTCATCGAGGGCAACACCATCTACGGCGGGAGCAACCAGGGCACCATCACCAACATCCTCAGCAACGGCATCTACGCCTTCGGCCCCACGATGAAGGACGTCACCATCCGCAACAACAAGGTCATCCGCACCGGGCAGTCGGGACTGCGCATCGAGGGCACGCGGTTCACCGTGCTCAACAACCAGTTCACCGACGTCGGCGGCGGCGGCATCCCCGGCTTCTACATAGCCGACGTCAGCGACAGCCGCATCGAGGGGAACACCTACAGCTACTCGGGCGCGGGCCCGGCCGACAACACCGTCCACATCGTCGCCCCCTTCGCGCGCAACACCGTCCGCAACAACACCGGCATGGCCTTCCCGCCGAATATCAGTAGACAGTAGTCAGTAGACAGTAGTCAGTAGGGAAAAAGGCGGCGCGCTCGGCTCATGGCCGTAACGCGCCGCCTTCAGTTCTTCTACTGACTACTGTCTACTGTCTACTGTCTACTGCCTTTCACTGCGCGCGCAGGATGGCGAGCGGCTTGCGCGTGAGCACGTCGAGGCTGGAGAGCGCGCCGACGGCGCAGACGAGCAGGACGGTGGCGGCGACGCCGGCCGCGTTTAGCGCGGGCGCGAACGCCCAGCCCACCTCGAAGACGTAGCGCGCCACCGCGTACGAGAGCCCGTTGGCCGCGGCCGCGCCGACGAGCCCCGCCACCAGCCCCAGCAGCCCGTACTCCGCGAGCATGATGGTCAGAAGCACCCGCCGCTTCGCGCCCAGCGTCTTCAGCACCGCCGCCTCGTAGACCCTCTGGAACTTCGTCATCGCGATCGAGCCGACGAGGATGAGCGCGCCGCTCAGGAAGACGAAGCCGCCGATGAACGAGACGGCGAGCGTGATGTTCGAGAGTATCCGCCCGACGCCGCGCACGATGTCGGCCACGTCTATCACGCTCACGTTCGGGTACCGGTCGACGATGGCGCGCTGGAAGCGCGAGCGCTCCGGCTCGGCCTCGGGGCCGTCGACCGCGCCGACGAACATCTGCGGCGCGTTCTCCAGCGCGCCGGGGCGGAAGAGCACGAGGAAGCCCGTGCGCGAGTTGCGCCAGTCCACACGCCGGAAGCTCGTCACGCGCGCCGTCAGCTTACGCCCCTGTATGTCGAAGGTCATCGTGCCGCCGAGGTCGATGCCCGCCGTCCCGCGCATCCCTTCCTCAAGAGACACCTCCGGCTCCGCCGAAGGCGTCTCGTCCCAGAACCGCCCCGCGACGACCGCCTCGTTGAATTCGAGGTGGGGCCGGTACGTGATGACGTACTCGCGCCCGAGCCGCCCTCGCTCGCCGCGCACGCCCGCCGCTTCGAGGTCGACCTCCTCCCCGTTGACGGCCGCGATGCGCGCGCGCACGGTCGGTATCAGCTCCGCCCGCCCGCCCGCGGTCTGCCCCACCAGCTCGCGCACGCCCTCGACCTGGTCGCGCTGGACGTCGATGAGGTACATGTTCGGCAGGTTGCCGCGCCGCGCCACGTCGAACTCGTCGAGCAGGCTCGTCTGGAGCGACTGCACGGACAGGACGAGGAACGCGCCCAACCCCACGGCCATCACGATGACGCGCGTCTGGTTGCCCGGCCGGTGCATACTGTTGACCGCCTGACGCACGGCGAACGTGCCGAAGCCGCGCGCGCGGCGCACGATGAAGATGAGAAGCCAGGACGCCCCGTAGAGCACCAGCGCCGTCGCGCCCAGGCCGAGCAGGAAGACGACGCCGACGCGCAGCGAGCCCGCCTGCCACGAGGCGAGGAAGACGAGGCCGGCGAGCACGCCGCCCGCCACGGCCGCGCGCCACAGGTCGAGCCAGCGCCGCGGCGCTTCCTCCTCGGCGTCGCGCAGGAGCATGTTCGGCTTGATGCGCCCGATGCGCAGCAGGGGCAGCGCCGAGAAGAGCAGAGAGATGAGCAGCCCGAGCCCGAGCCCCTGCGCCACCGCGCCCGGCTGAAGCCCGTAGGAGAGGTTCGGCGGCAGGCTCTCCGCGAAGCGCGCGCGGACGAGCACGAGCGCCGCCTTCGCCAGCAGGACGCCCAGCACGCTCCCCGCCGCGCCGAGCGCGACCACCTGCGCGAGGTAGGCCGCCGTCAGCCTCTGCCCCGTCGCGCCGACGCACTTGAGCACCGCGATGGTCTTCCGCTTCTGCTCGACGAAGACGCGCGTCACCGAAGAGACGCCGATGCCGCCGAGGACGAGGATGACGAGCCCCGTCAGCGAGAGGTAGTTCTCAGCGCGCGAGAACTGCTCGGACAGGCTCTCCTCCGAGTCGCGGTACGAGCGCACGTTGATGAGGTTGCCGCCCAGCTCGGCGCGCAGGCCGCGGACCAGCTCGTCCATCCGGCCCTCCCCGGCGCGGAAGAGAATCTTGCGCCGCGCGCGGCTGCCGAAGCCCGTGAGCCCCGCGCCCTCAAGGTCTGCGCGCGAGACGAAGACGCGCGGGCCCAGCCGGAAGCCGCCCGAGCTTCCCGGCTCCTGCTTCGTCACGCCGCGAATCTCGAACTCCCGCTCGCCGACCTTCACGCGGTCGCCGACGCGCAGCGAGAGGCGTTCGAGCAGAAGGGGTGCGACGACCGCGCCGCCGCCCTCGACCAGCGCGAAGTCGAAGGGCCGGCCGTCCGCGAGCAGGAACTCGCCGTAGAGCGGGAAGCCTCGCTCGACGCCCTTCACCTCGACCATCAGCGTGCCCTCGCGCCCGGCCCCGGCGGGGCGCAGCATCGTCGGGGCCTCGACCGTCTCGGTGCGCGCCTCGACGAGCGGCGGCCGTGCGACGCGCTCCATCTTGCCGAGCGCGTCGGCGGGCCATTCGCGCGTCGTTTCGGCCTGCACGTCGGCCGTCATCAGGGCGCGCGCCTCTCCCGCCACCGCCCGGTTCAGGCTCTGAATCATCGACCGCAGCGCGACGATGCTCCCGACGCCGACGCCGATGCACAGGAAGAAGAAGAGCAGCCGCCGCCACGACGCGCGCAGCTCCCGCCGCGCAAGGTTAAAGATGAACTTCACGGCCGCGCCCCCTCCAACTCTTCGTCCCTCCGGCCTTCGCCAGCGCGGGCCCCGCCGCCGACCTCACCCGCCCGCGCGTCGCCGACCGCCGCGCCCCGCGTCGTCTCGTCGGCGACGACGCGGCCGTCGCGCAGAGAGATGCGTCGGTCGGCGCGGGCCGCCAGGTCGTGGTCGTGCGTGACGAGGACGAGCGTCGCGCCGCGCCTGCGGTTCATCTCGACCATCAGGTCGAAGACGTGCCGGCCGTTGCGCGAGTCGAGGTTCCCCGTCGGCTCGTCGGCGAGCAGGATGGACGGCTCGTTGGCGAAGGCGCGCGCGACGGCGATGCGCTGCTGCTCGCCGCCCGAGAGCTGCGAGGGGTAATGGTGCGCGCGCCCGGTCAGCTCCACGTCTTCGAGGAGGCGGCGGGCGCGCGCGCCCGCGTCGCGCCGCCCCGCTATCTCAAGCGGCGCGAGGACGTTCTCCAGCGCCGTCATCGAAGGGATGAGGTGGAACGACTGGAAGACGAAGCCGAGCTTGCGCCCACGCAGGTAGGCGAGCGCGTCCTCGCCCATGCGCGTGACGTCCTCGCCGTCGACGAGAATCCGGCCCGAGGTCGGCGCGTCGAGCCCGGCGACCAGGCCGAGCAGCGTCGACTTCCCGCTGCCGGAAGGGCCGACGACCGCGACGAACTGCCCGTCGGGTATCGTCAGGTCAAGCTCGCTGAGGATGGTCAGGCGCTCCGCGCCGGACTGAACTGTCTTGGAGACTTGGTATAATTCGATCATGAAAACCCTGCTGTCCGCCGTCGATAAATTTCTTCCCGCCGTCTTCTTATTTACGGCCGCCGCGCTCGTTTCGGCTTGCGGCGGCGGCCCGGCGCGCGAATCCGCGACCCCGAGAGGGGAGACTTCCGCCGCGACGCCCCAGGTTAAGATGCCCGCCGCGTCGGCGACGCCCACTGAGAATGTACCTAAAATCGTCGCCTTCGGCGACAGCCTGACGGCCGGCTACGGCCTTGAGCCGCGGGAGAGCTACCCGACGCTGCTGCAAAAGATGCTCGACGCGGACGGCTTCAAGTACGAGGTGGTCAACGCGGGCGAGTCGGGCGGCACGTCGGCGGGCGGCGTGCGCCGCATCGACTGGGCGCTCGACGCGGGCAACGTCCGCTTCCTCATCCTCGAACTCGGGGCCAACGACTTCCTGCGCGGCCAGCCCGTCGCCGAGACCAAAAAGAACCTCGCCGCCATCATCGAGCGCGCGCAGGCGCGCGGCGCTCAGGTGATTCTCGCCGCGATGCTGACGACGACCGAGACCGGGCGCGACTACGAGGTGGAGATAAGCGACGCCTACCGCTCGCTCGCCGACGAGCACAAGGTGACGCTCATCCCCTTCTTCCTCGAAGGCGTCGCCGGGCTCGACAAACTGAACCAGGAAGACCGCATCCACCCCAACGCCGAGGGCACCAGAATCGTCGCCGCCAACGTCTACCGCCACCTCAAGCCGCTGCTTGAGAAGGACAGTAAGAAGTAATTCACACGGACGGACAGGATTGGACAGGATAAGAGGATTGAGGTGTGAGGTTTCAAATCGTCAGTCTGTTTCCCTGTCTCCCTTACCCTGTTAATCCTGTCCACCCATGGTAATTAATCTCCCATGAAAGCGGACGTGATAATCGTCGGCGGCGGCGCGGCGGGGCTGATGTGCGCGTTCGAGGCGGGCGGGCGCGGGCGGCGCGTGGTCGTCCTTGAGCACAACGAGCGCGTCGGGCGGAAGATAGAAATCTCGGGCGGCGGGCGCTGCAACTTCACGAACCTGGGCGCGGGGGCGGGCAACTTCATCTCGCGCAACCCGCACTTCGCCAAGTCGGCGCTGGCGCGCTACACGCCCGCCGACTTCGTCGCGCTCGTCCGCCGTCACCGCATCGCCTACCACGAGAAGAAGCTGGGGCAGCTCTTCTGCGACGAAAGCTCGCGCCAGATTGTCTCGATGCTGCTCGCCGAGTGCGACGCGGCGGGCGTCGAAGTCCGCACCGGCTGCCGCGTCGAGGGGGTTCAGAGGGACGAGCTCTTCCGCGTGAAGACGAGCCGCGGCACTTTCGAGTCGGAGTCGCTCGTCGTCGCCACGGGCGGGCTTTCCATCCCGAAGCTGGGCGCGACCGACTTCGGCTATCGCGTGGCGCGGCAGTTCGGGCTGAAGGTCGTAGCGCCCGAGCCGGCGCTGGTGCCGCTCACGCTCGCGCCGCGCGACCTCGCCTCGTTCCAGGCTTTGAGCGGCGTCTCCGTCCCGGCGGTCGTCCGCGGCGGCGGGGCGGAGTTCGCCGAGAACATCCTCGTCACGCACCGCGGCCTGAGCGGCCCGGCCGTCCTGCAAATCTCCTCCTACTGGTCGCGCGGCCAGCAGCTTTCGGTAGACCTCCTGCCGGGCGCGGACGCGCGCTCGCTCCTCCTGCGGAAGCGCGCGCTCGGCGCGGAGCTTCAGACCTCGCTCGCCCAACACCTCCCCAAACGCTTCGCCCAGGTCTGGTGCGAGACGTTCGCGCCGCCCGGGCCCCTGCGCGGCTACACGGACGCGGAGGTCGAGGCGACGGCCTCACGCCTGCACGACTGGCGCGTCACGCCCGCCGGCACCGAGGGCTTCCAGAAGGCCGAGGTGACGAGGGGCGGCGTCTCGACCGACGAGCTTTCGTCCAAAACGATGGAGGCGCGGCGCGCGCCCGGCCTCTTCTTCATCGGCGAGGTGGTGGACGTCACCGGCCAGCTCGGCGGCTACAACTTCCAATGGGCCTGGGCCTCCGCCCACGCTGCCGGGCAGTACGTTTGAGGAAGTAGACAGTAGACAGTAGTCAGTAGCCAGTAGGCTCCGCCCCGGCGAGCGCCGCAGAATTCACCCTGAGCGCCCCGCCGTGGAAATGGATTTTCTACTGACTACTGACTACTGTCTACTGTCTACTTTTTTTTCGTCACGAATCTCCGGCCCGCGGTGTTTACACAGCAGAGAAACGGTTCGTTTCCAGATTCAACCGCAGGAGAGGAGTGTGACTGAGATGAGACGCCGGATAATTTTAAACTTCGTGGGGGCGGTCGTGTTCTGCCTCGTGACGGCCGCGGGCGCGGCGGCGCAGGACTTCCAGAGGAGCTACAACCTCGGGGACGGGGGCTCGGTGCAGATAGCCAACGTCTCGGGCGACATCGAGTTGAAGGGCTACGAGGGGAGCGCGCTCGTCGTCAACGCCTACAAGACCGGGCGCGACCGCGACCAGGTCGAGATCGAGGACGAGAGCACGCCGGGGCGCGTCTCCTTGCGCGCCAGGTACCCGAACAACTGCAACTGCGACGCGGGCGTGAAGTTCGAGGTCAGGGTGCCGCGCTCGGCCAACCTCAGCTTCCAGAAGGTTTCGACCGCGAGCGGCAACGTCCGCGCCGAAGGATTCTCGGGCCGGATAACGCTCTCGACCGCGAGCGGCGACGTGAGCGTCCGCGGCCTGGGCGGCCAGATCAAGGCGTCCACGGCGAGCGGGACGGTGCGGGTCGCCGACTCGGCGGG
>DASVSK010000872.1:0-2097 GCA_036388135.1 Pyrinomonadaceae bacterium
AGGCGCAGCCGGCGGCGGCGGCGGCCGCCGGCGCGGACGGCGCGCAGGCGTTCGAGCCGCCGTGCGGCGTGACGGGGACGGACACGACCTGCGCCGTCTCGAACATGGCCGCGAGCATCAACGGGCAGCTCTGCCGCTCGACCGACGGCAACCGCTTCGCCACGCTCTTCCTCGCGCTCTACGACGACCGCGCGCGCTCGCTCCGCTACACGAACGCGGGGCACAACGCGCCGCTGCTCGTGCGCGCGGACGGCTCGGTCGAGCTGCTGTGGGCGGGCGGGACGGTGCTGGGGGCCTTCGACTTCGCGCCGTTCGAGGAGGGGCAGGCGGAGCTTGCTGACGGCGACCTGCTCGTCGTCTACTCCGACGGCATCACCGAGGCGCAGAACGCGGCCGGCGAGGAGTACGGCGAAGACCGCCTCGCGCAACTCGCCGCCGAGCGCCGCGCCGACACGGTCGAGAACATCCGCCAGGACATCTTTAACGAGATCGACCGCTGGTCGGGCGGGGCCGAGCGCGGCGACGACCAGACGCTCGTCATCCTCAAAGTGCAGTCCGTGGTCTGAAGTCCGTGGTCCGCACTCAAAGCGAAAGCCCGGTTCCTGGCGACCGGGCTTTTCTCTTTTCCGAGTCGGGACCCCGGACTGTTTTTAAGCCGTGACGATGACGGCGCGCGCGCCGGTCAGCTCGGTGAAGTCCTTGGTGTAGACGGTGCCGACGCGGCGGAGGCGGCCGACGGTCTCGACCAGGTCTTCGGTCGGGAGGTAGCCGTCGTCGGCGTAGGCGACGGCCCATTGTGAGAAGTGGGCGGCGGCGTCGAGGAGGTCTTCGACGTGCCGTAGGTATTGGCGTCGCGCCTCGGCGCGCGCGCCGCGACGCCCCTCGCGCGAGCGCTCGAAGTCGTCCCAGAAGTCCCCGTCGCCGCGCACCCACTCCTCGCGCCAGGCCCAGGCCGAGTCGCGCGCGGCGCGGCGCGACGGGCGCGGCAGGCGCAGGAAGAGCAGGTCGGCCCGCTCGCGCGAGACGAAGTCGCGCGCCCCGACGTTGGCGGCCGTGTTGCGCTCGCGGTTGTTGAAGGGCGCGGGCGCGGCGTCCCACAGCCGCTTGAAGACGCGCGAGAGCGGCTGGCGCAGCTCGCGCGTCTCGTCGTCGAACGAGAGCGCGTAGTCGCCGACCGCCATGCCGAGGTCGAGCGCGAGGGCGCGCCTCTCCGGGGCGAGCTTCTCGGCCCCGGCGCGCACGTTGTCGAACCACCACGCGTCGGTCTCGCCGAACCAGCGCCGCAGCGCCGGGTTGTAGAGCCGGTGGCGCGGCACGTAGGCGTCTTCGAGCACCGTGTCCACGTCCGACTCGCTTAGAACCTCCGCGTTGTTCTCGACCCGCGCGCTCGCGCGCATGAAGGCCCACTGCGCGGGGTCGTTGGCGGCGACTCGCGCCCCCCAGCGCTTGAGGTAGGCGGGCGTCGACGCCTCGCCCGCGAAGGGGTCGGCGACCGAGCGGAACTGTAGGCGGCGCAGCACGCTCAGCTCGAACGCGAGCCAGCCTTCGGGGAGTGAGTCGGAGAAGTTGCGCAAGGTCGTCGGCCTCCGGGAAGTTGTGCGGGGTCGTTCTCGAACGGTCGAACGAAGTCCTTCCTGAAATCTGCTCAAGGGCGCGAGTCAATCAAAATCCACCCGGGGGCGCGAGTCCCAGGGGTAATGCACGGGCGGCTCGCCCGCGTGGACGACCTCCTCGCCCTCAAGGGCTTCGCCGGCCGGCGCGTCCTGCGGCCGGGCGGGCGCGTCCCCGTCCGCCTCCGCCGCGGACTCCTGCCCGTCGGAGCGCTCGCGCGCGTAGGAGCGCAGCTCGGGCAGCCCTTCGAGCGCGAGGAAGGCGCGGACGACCGCGGGGTCGAACTCGATGCCCGCCCAAAGGCCGAGGTGCCTGCGCGCCTCCGCCTCGGTGCCGGCGGGACGCCAGGGGCGCGCGTCGGTGAGCGCGGCGTAGGCGTCGGCGACGCGGAGGATGCGCGCGCCCAAAGGTATCTGCTCGCCGCGCAGGGCGTCCGGGTAGCCGCCGCCGCCGAACCACTCGTGGTGCCATCGCACGAGGAGCTGC
>DASVSK010000873.1:0-2889 GCA_036388135.1 Pyrinomonadaceae bacterium
TCGTTGTAGACGGGGCCGCGCGCCGCCGCGGAGGTCGCGGCGAGCGTCAGGAGAAGCTCCGCGTCCATCCTGTGAACCTCGACGCCCTGCTCGACGAGGAGCGTGACGAGCTTGGCGACCGATTCGTCCTTCCCCTGCCCGGCCGGGATGAGGTAGGCGAGCACGTCCTCGCCGCCGCCTTCGCCGCCGTCGCCGCGCCGCGGCCAGTCGAGCGCGCGCACGCCGAGGTCGTAGAAGTTGCGGAGGTAGCGCTCGCGGTACTTCGCCGCCAGCGAGAGCACGGCGCGCGAGGCGACGAGTTCGAGCCCCATGATGTCGCGCGCCCTCCACTCGCCGCCCGGCCAGGGGTCGGGGAAGTTGGTGGTGGGGCTGTCGGGCAGCGCCGTCGGCATGCCGCGCGCGGAGGCGCGCTGGAGCTGTTCGCGCGTGACGCGGACTGGAGTCATCAGGCGCGCGCTCGCCGCCTCGGTCAGGATGCCGACCGCGTTGTGGTAGTAGGGCGCGGTGCGAAAACCGCCGTGCCACCACGTGTCGTACATCGCGTTGGTCACGACCCCCTTGAAGCCCGCGGCCTCAAGGTCGGCGGCTATCTTGTGGCCGACGAGCCCGACCTCCCGCAGCAGCAGCGGCGCGATGTGCGGGTTCGGCGGGTCGTAGAAGGGCGGGACGAAGAAGCGGGAGCCGTTCGCGCCCTGCTGGTGGACGTCGTAGACGAGCTGCGGGAACCACTCCTTCCACAGCAGGCGCGTGACGTCGCGCGTCTCGCGCAGGTTGAGCATGAACCAGTCGCGGTTGTCGTCGTGCCCGGCGTAGTGGTGGTAAAGCTCGGGCGGCTCGGACCCTTCCCAGGGCTTCCCCAGAGAGCGGCGGTACCAGTCGGCGACGATGTCGATGCCGTCGGGGTTGGGCGAGGGGATGAGGATGAGGATGGTGTTGTCGAGAATCTCGGCCGTCTCGGCGTCGCGCGCCGAGGCCAGCTCGTAGGCGAGCTGCATCGACATCTGCGAGGCGACGATCTCGGTCGAGTGAATCGAGCAGGAGATGACGACGACCGCCCGCCCCTCTCGGACGAGCCGGTCGCGCTCGGCCTCGTCGCGGACGAGCCGCGGGTCGGCGAGCCGGCGCTGGATTTCGCGATACCTGTCGAGTTCGCGTATATTCTCGGGCGAGCTGATGAAGGCGGCGATGACGGGTCGGCCGAGCGTGGACGTGCCGACGGTCTGGACCCGGACGCGGCCGCCGCGCGCGTTGAGCCTGCCGAAGTAGTCGGTTATCTGCTTCCAGTCGGCGACCTTGCGGTCGTCGCCGGGCGTGAAGCCGAGCACGTCGCGCGGCGCGGGCACGCGGCCGGTCGCCGCCGCCGGGGGGCCGACGCTGGCGGGAGGGGGCGCGGGCGTGGCGGCGGGGCGGGCGCGCCGCCGGCCCTGCGCGCGGGCGTCCGCGGACGCGAGGCAGCAGCAGGCGGCGAGGGCGGCAACGAACAGGGCGAAGCGGCGGCGAAGGAACGCTTGATGCATCCTGAAAGTCTTCCGACAGAGATTGAAGGTCAAGAGCGGAGCGGGAGTTTTACGACCGCAGAGTCTAGCACAGCGCCGCCGCGGACGCTCGCGGGAAGGCTGTGGTACTGGTGGTCGCTCTTCGTGGCCGCGATGCTGCTCCTCGTCATCGGCCCGCCGACGATCACGGTGGCGCGCGTCGCGGGGCGGCCTCACTGGCTCTACCCGGCGGCGCTCTTCGGCGCGCGCAACTGGCTGCGGCTGAGCGGCGTGAAGGTGCGCGTCCGCGGCCTGGAGAATCTCGACCCGCAACGCGCCTACGTCTTCATCGCCAACCACCGCTCGTTCCTCGACACGGCGGCGCTCTTCTACCACCTGCGCCGCCGCATCGGCATCCTCGCCAAGAAGGAGCTGCTGAAGGTGCCGATCATGGGCTACGGGATGGGCTTCGTCAACATTATGGCTATCGACCGCACCAACCGCGAGAGCGCGCTGCGCACGACGAAGGCGGCGACCGACCGCCTGCGCGCCGGCGTCTCCTTCGGCGTCTTCGCCGAGGGGACGCGGGCGCGGCCGGGCGAGCTGCTCCCGTTCAAGAAGGGCGGCTTCTACATGGCGGTCGAGGCGGGCGTCCCCGTCGTCCCCGTCGCCATCAAGTACACCGACGGGCTGATGGGGAAGGGGACGGGCGTCGCGCGCCCGGGCACGATGGAGATGGTCGTCCTGCCGCCCATCGAGACCGGGGGGCTGGCCGACGACGGCGTCAAGCGTCTGACCGAGCAGACGCACGCGGCGATAGCGGAGGAGCTGGGAACGAAGTGAGGCGGAGCCCGCGTGGCGGGCGGAAGGGCGGCAGCCCGCGGCGTCGGCCGCGGGGATGAGGGCGGATAAAATACCGGAGCCCCGGAGGGGCGAAAGAGTACGAGCGTGAGAACGTCGCTCGAATCTCTTCCGCCCCTCCGGGGCTCACATTCTTTTTCCCGGCTGTGACCCGCGGCCCGCGCCACGGGTTGCCGGTCTTCCGCCGGCTGCGGCGGCTCGCCGCCATCGCGCCTTACGGCCTCGGCTTCTGCGCGGGGGGCGTGGGCGTCGCCGCGGGCTTCGCGGGCTTCTCTTCCTCGGGCTCGTCGCCCTGCTCGATGACGGTGGCGCGGCCGCGCAGGCGCTCGAAGTCCGTGAACTTGATGCGCATGCGGAGGTGGACGGTCTGCCCCGACTTGAAGTCTAGCTTGTCGTCGGCGTAGGTGTAGGTCGGGAACCAGTATTTGCCGTCTATCTGCTCGCGGTAGGTCTCGAAGGTGGGGAACCGTTGGTCGAACTCGGGCACGCCCTTGCCGCGCGCCTTGACGATTTGCAGGTCGCGGTCGTCGACCCAGATGCGCCCCTGGAAGAA
>DASVSK010000874.1:0-4190 GCA_036388135.1 Pyrinomonadaceae bacterium
CCGCATCAAGACCAATTTCGACACGACGGAAGAGATCACAATCCGACACCCCGGCACGGACGACCCCGCGGAATTCTTTCTCATCAACGGCGAGCCGTTCAAGCCGGCCGACTGGGGAAAGATAGAGAGCCGGAAGTACAGGCTGCGCCCGGGCATGCGCGCCAACGTCTGGGTCTGCGTCGGGAACACGGCCATCCAGCCCGTGATAGATTGGCAGCCCGACGACACAGGGGCTTACCCGCGCAGCAGGTGAGCCCGCCGCCACCGCGGCGGCGCGGAAGCCCTACCCGGAGGAGCGCGCGGGCGTCGTCGGCGTGGACAGCATGTAGACGGCGAAGGTGGCGAGCCAGTGTTCGCCCGCGTAGTCGCCGCTGGTCACGTGCGGGAGCGTGGCCTCCGCGTGACGCGCGGCCGCGCGCGCCAGCACGACGCGGCGGGGCGAGTCCGGCGGGAGGGCGTCGGCGATGCCCCGCATGCACCACGCGCGGCTGAGGTTCAGCCCGTCGAGGTGGACGATCTTCGGGTCGGCGCGGTCGGTCACCTCCGCGGGCGTGAACAGGCTTGCGGGTCTCCCGTCCCCCACCCCGGGCAGGAAGCCGTCGAACCAGCGCGCGAACTCTTCAGCGCCGAGAACACGCCTCATCAAATCCGCTTCGACTAAGCTCGGCGAGAGGAAGTCGTCCCCGCCGGGCTCCCACGCGGCCGGGACGTCCGCGTCCCCCGCGAAGTAGGCGCACGCCCGCTCGGCGACGAGCGACTTCAGCCGCGCGATACTTTCAAGCGTCCCCGCGTCCGGACTTTTCCTCCCGCCGCCCGAGAGCGTCTCCGCGTAGTCCCAGGCGAAGGCGAGGCCGAAGGCGGTGTTGAAGTGCGTGCCGACGCGAATCGGGTACCTCTGTTTCGGGAAGAAGGAGAGGTACCGGGCCGTGACGGTCTCGGCGAGCGGCCGCAGGGCGTCGAACCAGCGGTCGGCGTCGGGGTCGTCCCAGAGGTAAAGCTCCTCTTGCAGCTTCAGCAGCCAGGCCCACCCGTACGGGCGCTCGTAGGGCGCGCGCCCCGGCCCCCTGAAATACTCGTCCTCGGCCCTGACGTTCTCGGCCGTCAGGTTCGCGCCGAGCGCCTCGCGGATGTCGGCCTCCGGCAGCGCGCCTTCGCCGAGCGCGCCGCCCGCCCCGCCCGCGCGCTCGCGCAGCAGGCGGACGAGCAGCCAGTGGCCGTGTACGGATGAGTGCCAGTCGTAGCAGCCGTAGAAGGCCGGGTGCAGCTCCCTCGGCGACCTCACCTGCGAGGCGTCGCTCATCACGTGGGCTATCATGTTCGGGTACTCCCTGCGGACGCACCCGAGCGCCAGCTCCGCGAAGCGCGGGACGAACCCGCCGTCACCCGTCTCCCCCGCGGGCCCGCCCTCTCGTCTCGACATAAGCACCTCCTCCGCCCCGCCTCGAACGCCCGACGTTTCGCCGCCGCCCCCCGAACGGCCCCCGACCTCCGCGGCCGGCTCAGAGCAGGCGAATCATCAGCCACAGCACCAGCACGTGCAGCACCCACATCGTCAGCGCGAACGGTATCTGGAACTTGATGACGCCGTACTGGTCGCGCATGTCCAGCAGCGCCGCCGGCACGATGTTGAAGTTCGCCGCCATCGGCGTCATCAGCGTCCCCGTCGAGCCCGCGGTGAGGGTGACGATGGCGGCCATCGCCGGGTCGACGCCGAACGGCCTGACGATGAGCGGCACCAGCACGCCCGCCGTGATGACGGGGAAGGCCGCGAACGAGTTGCCCATCACCAGCGTGAAGAGCGTCATCCCGAGGCAGTTCGCCGCGATGAGCAGGAAGAGGCTCTCGCCCGGGATGACGCCCTTGATGCCCGCGGCGATTAGCTCGCCCACCCCGCTCGCCGCGAAGATGACGCCGAGCGAGGCGAGCAACTGCGGCAGGATGATGACCGAGCCCATCGAGTCGTTGAGCCGCCGCCCCTCGTCGAACGCCTCGCGCGCCCTGCCCTTCGTCAGCGCGAGCCCCGCGCCGAGCGCCGCCACCCCCCCGAACCCCAGGCCGACGAGCGCGCCCCGGCTCGTGTCGCCGCCCGCGAGTCGGAAGGCGAGCGCGAAGCCGAAGGCGAGGAGCGGGATGAGCAGCACCGGCAGGAAAATCCTGTTACCGAGCGCCGGCTCCTTCGGCGCGGCCTGCCCCGCCTTCGCCGCCTCGCCCGCGCGCGGCCTGTGCCCGACCCGACCCGCGCCGTCGAGCCCGACCATCAGGAGCACCAGCGCGCCCGTCAGCCAGTGCGGCATCAGGCCGCCCAGGATGAAGATGACGCCCAGGATGAGCCAGAAGAGCCCGCTCCCCGCCCGGTTGGCGTTTTCGCGGTCGCGGAAGTTGAGCGCCGCGAAGACCCAGAGGACGAGCCCCGTCAGCACGTAGACCGCGTCGAGGCTGAAGAGCACGGCCGTGATGTTAGCGAGCGACGGCATGGGCGCGCCTCCTTCAACGGGTCTTCGCCAGGCGTCTCCGCAGCAGCCTGTCGAGCAGGAGGAACTGCGCGGCCGCGACGACGACCGAGAGCGCCGCCACGGGGACGGCGTAGAGCACGATGCTCCACAGGCTGACCGAGTAGCCGAGGGCCGCCGAGTTCAGCGTGCCGTAGACGAGCAGGACGCCGGCCTGCACGGGCGAGAGGTTCTGACCGTAAAAGTTGCCGTAGTTCTCGCTCGCGGCCGACGCGGCCTTGATCCTCTCGGCCTCGCTTTCGGGCACGTCCCCGACGCCGCGCGCGACGGCCTCGGCCTCGGCCGCGCCGAGCGCCATCGGGAAGACGAGCGGGCGGACGAAGGCCGGGTGGCCCAGCAGGCGTATGCCGAGTATGCCCATCAGCACGCGGAAGAGCTGGTAGGTGATGAGGAGGCGGCCGACCGTCGCGGCGCTGACGCGGCGTATGAAGCGCGCCGACTGCTCCTGAAGGCCGTAGCGCTCGGCGAGCCCGATGGCCGGCAGCGTGACGATGAAGAGCGTCATCAGGCGGTTGTCGGCGAAGGCGCGCCCCAGTATGTTGACGATGCCCTCCCGGCCCGGGCTCGTCAGGACGGGGACGCCCTCAAGCGCCGCCACGCCCGAGACGAGCGGCAGACCCGCGACGAGCCCCGTGACGAGCCCCGCCGTCAAGACCACCAGCGTCGTGCGCAGCCGCAACGCGAGCCCGACGACCACGATCAACACCCCAGCGAGCTTAAAAATTTCCGGCACGTTAAGATTCTCCGTCGAGAGGCTGAAGGGGTCGCGCAGACCTCGGCTTCCGACGCCGTCGCCCCCACGCTTTGAGGGACTTCGCGACCCAGCGCCCCGCGCGCCCGGAGGCGCGATGCGGGACGCGGCAAAGTTACGACATATTCCCGTTTAGAGCTACGGTAATTGCCGGCGGCAACCCGAATTGGACCGGCACGCGATGACGAAAGGCGAGCCGAAGGCGGCCGGGTCGAACGAGTCGGCGGGCGGCTCACGCCCGAATCCACGCCCTCATACTCACAGGCGGAAGGCAGGGACGCCGCGTTGCCCCGCCCGCAGTCTAACTGCACGTTACCCGCGCGCCGGATTCGCGACCGAGTAGACGTGGTCGGGATGGCTGTAGCCTTCCAGCATCACCTCACGCTCGTAGCGCATCCCGGCCTTTTCCGCCACACGAACCGAGGCCACGTTCTGCGGGTCGATCAGGGCGATCAGGCGCGGCAGGCACAGAACGCCGAAGCCGTAATCGCGCACCGCCACGACGGCCTCCGTCGCGTAGCCGCGCCCCCAGAAGGGGCGGGACAGGCGGTAGCCGACCTCTATTTCGGGACGCCCGGCGACGTCGGGGAAATAGAACAGGCCGCAATACCCGATCACCGCCCGGCCGCCTTTTTCCACGACGGCCCAGGGGCCGAACCCCAATTTCTGATAGTAGTCCTCCAGACAACCGCGCAACCAATCGCGCACCCACCCTTGCGTCTGGACGCCCGGCCCGAAACGCATGACTTCCTCGTCGCCGAAAACACCGCACATGGCTTCGCCGTCGAAGACGTGAAAGCGCCGGAGGATGAGTCGTTCAGTCTCTACGATAATCATGCCGGTCGGCTTAATCGAACGGTACGCCAGAACGGCCACAGCCGGCCGGTCCCTTCTTCGGGCCGGCCGGCTGTGGCGGTTATGTGGTTGCA
>DASVSK010000875.1:0-2723 GCA_036388135.1 Pyrinomonadaceae bacterium
GGGCGAGCGCGCGGTGACGCCGCCACCAGGCGCGCGAGTGTTTGCGGTAGCGCTTGCGCTGTCCGGCCGCCGAGCGGCGGCTCCACTTGGCGAGCGTCTCCGTCACCGGGAGCGCGCCCGCGACCGTGACGAGGACGAGTAGTGAAAGGGCGATGACCCGCAGCCTGTTCATGTTCTATGCCACCGTTTCGCGCACCACCTCTTCGAGCGTGGTGACGCCGTTCCTGATCTTGTAGAGCCCCGACTCGCGCAGCGTAATCATGCCGTCCTCGATGGCGCGCTTACGCAGCTCCAGGGCGGACGCGCCGATCAAAATCAGCTCGCGTATCTCCTCGGTCACCTCCATCACCTCGTAGAGGCCGACCCGCCCCTTGTAGCCCGTGTTGTTGCACTTCTGGCAGCCCGCGCCCTTGTAGGTCTTGAGCTGCTTGGCCTCTTCCATCGAGAAGCCGATCTCGACCAGCGCCTCGGCCGGGACGTGGTGCTCGGCCTTACAGTCCTTGCAGATGCGCCGGATGAGGCGCTGCGCCTGGATGAGGTTGACCGACGTCGCGACGAGGAAGGGCTCAATGCCCATGTTCATCAGGCGGGAGATGGTGGAGGGCGCGTCGTTGGTGTGGAGGGTGGAGAGGACGAGGTGGCCGGTCAGGGCGGCCTTGATGGCGATCTCGGCCGTCTCGAAGTCGCGGATTTCGCCGACGAGGACGATGTTCGGGTCCTGGCGCAGGAAGCTGCGCAGCGCGGCCGCGAAGTTCAGGCCGATCTGCTCCTTCATCTGCACCTGGTTGATGCCCGGCAGGTTGAACTCGACCGGGTCCTCGGCCGTCATGATGTTCGTCTCGGTCGTGTTCAAAGCCTGGAGCGCCGAGTAGAGCGTGTTGGTCTTGCCCGAGCCCGTGGGCCCCGTGACGAGCACCATGCCGTAGGGCTTCGTGATGTTGCGCTGGAACTTGACGAGCGACTCGGGCTCGAAGCCGAGCTTCGTCATGTCGAGCATCAGCTTCTCCTTGTCGAGGAGGCGGAGCACGACCTTCTCGCCGAAGAGCGTCGGGAGCGTCGAGACGCGGAAGTCCAGCTCGCGCGAGCGGCCGTGCACCTTGAGCTTGATCTTGATGCGGCCGTCCTGCGGCAGGCGCTTCTCGGCGATGTCGAGCTTGGAGAGAATCTTGATGCGCGAGATGAGCGCGTCGCGCAGCCGGAGCGGCGGGTGCATCACGTCGTAGAGCACGCCGTCGATGCGGAAGCGGATGCGCATCTCCTTCTCGTACGGCTCGATGTGGATGTCGGACGCCCCGCGCTGGAGCGAGTCGGCCAGGAGCACGTTGACGAGCCGGACGACGGGGGCGTCCTCGCTCATCCGCGTCAGGTTCGAGAGGTCGATCTCTTCGCTCTCGTCGATGACCTCCAGCCCCTCCGCGCCGTCGGCCTCGAAGTCGAGCGATTCGAGCGTCACGGACGAGCCGGGCAGCTCTTCGAGGTGGCCGTTGGCGGCGTTGAGGCTCTCCTCGAAGTCGCGCGCCAGCTCGATCTCGCGCGACTGCGAGTAGTAGCGCGAGATGGCCTCCTGCACGCTCGCCTCCGAGACGACCACCGGCTCGATGTTGAGCCCCGTCATGAACTTGATGTCGTCCATGGCGAAGACGTTCGTCGGGTCGACCATCGCCAGCGTCAGCGTGGCCCCGACGCGCGAGAGCGGCAGCACGGAGTACTTGTCGGCGACGTCGCGCGGGATGAGCCGGATGACCGACTCGTCGATGTCAAACAGCTCCAGGTTCACAGAGGGCACGCCGTACTGCCGGGAGAGCACGGCCGTAATCATGTCGTCTGACACCAGCCCCATCTTGACCAGGTTGAAACCGAGCCGCCCGCCATGCTCCCTCTGGAATTCCAGGGCTTCGCGCAGCTGGTGCGGGGTCAGGAGATTTTCGCGGACGAGGATTTCGCCGAGTTTGGCAGACATTTTGGAGCGTTCCGTGTTTAGGGCCGAGAAGAGGCGGGGCGCGTGCGGTAGCTTAAGGGACTTCGGCCGCCGACCGCACCGGCGACGCAAGGCAAACGGTAGATAACACCGTTTGCCTAATGCATGTTACTGTTTAACCCACAGGCTGTCAAGATGAATCTGGAAGTGGTCAAAACCAATTCAAAAAGCCGCGCCCGGGAGGTGTCCCGGGCGCGGCTAAGTCTCAGAGTAAGTTTGCTTTAGCTCTGGTTACGGGCGGCGGCGCGCGGGGCGCGCGGGCGCAGACCTTTCGGGTTTAACATTCTCGGCCGTCTTCAGGTATTCGAGCGACTCCCTGGCAGACTGCTTCAAGGGGTCTGTGTCCGGCGCCTTGTCGACGTAGCGCTGGAGGAAGTTGGCGGCCTCCTGGTACTTCGTCTTGTCGCCCGTGGCGAAGAGCGCCAGGCCGAGGATGCGGTTGGCGTCGACGTTCTCGGCGTCCTCGGTCAGGACGCCGCGCGCCTGCGTGACAGCCTGGTCGACGGCCCCGGCGTCGAAGAGCGTCTGGAGCGCCTCGCCCTTAAACTTGGCCTTCTTCGCCGCGTCGGTCTCGGCGGCGATGTACTCCTGGTAAGCCTGCCAGGCGGCCTGCGCCTGCGACTGGTCAAC
Organism: Pyrinomonadaceae bacterium; assembly: GCA_036388135.1. Taxonomy (GTDB): domain Bacteria; phylum Acidobacteriota; class Blastocatellia; order Pyrinomonadales; family Pyrinomonadaceae; genus QHXN01. Next base: position 2,609 of record DASVSK010000875.1, read on the forward strand.
CTTGGTCGCGACGAGCCTCATGGCGAGGGCGCGCGTCGAGAGCGCCACGATCTTGTTCTGGGCGTAGATGGCCGCCTGCTGCGGGTCGCCGCCCCCGGTGTTGATGGTCTGGAGC
>DASVSK010000876.1:0-9057 GCA_036388135.1 Pyrinomonadaceae bacterium
CGACTCGGCGGCCGCGATGCGCTACACCGAGGCGCGCATGTCGAAGATCGCCGCCGAGGTGCTCGCCGACATCGAGAAGGAGACGGTCGCCTTCAACCCCAACTACGACGAGTCCCTGAGCGAGCCCTCGGTCATGCCGTCGCGGGTGCCGAACCTGCTGCTGAACGGCTCCGAGGGCATCGCGGTCGGGATGGCGACCAAGATTCCGCCGCACAACCTCTCGGAGATCGTCGACGCCACCGTCGCGCTCATCAAGCGGCCCAACATGAAGGAGGCCGAGCTGCTGGCGATGGTCCCCGGCCCCGACTTCCCGACGGGCGGCTTCATCTACGGGCGCGAGGGCATCCGCTCGGCCTACACGACCGGGCGCGGCATCATCCAGATGCGCGCGCGCGCCGGCATCGACCGCATCGGGCGCGGGACGACCGAGCGCGACGCCATCATCATCACCGAGATTCCATACCAGGTGAACAAGGCGCGGCTCATCGAGCGCATCGCCGAGCTGGTCAACGAGAAGAAGATCGACGGCATCGCCGACCTGCGCGACGAGTCGTCGCGCGACGGCATGCGCGTCGTCGTCGAGCTTAAGCGCGACGCCATCCCGCAGATCGTCCTCAACAAGCTCTACAAGCTGACGCCGATGCAGTCCACCTTCGGCGTCATCAACCTCGCCATCGTGCAGGGGCAGCCGCGCGTGCTCAAGCTGCGCGAGATGCTAGAGCACTTCATCGAGTTCCGCCGCGAGGTGGTGCGCCTCCGCACCGAGTACGACCTCCGCAAGGCGCGCGCCCGCGCACACATCCTTGAGGGGCTCAACAAGGCCATCGACGCGCTCGACTACATCATCCCGCTCATCCGCAACGCGCGGTCGGTCGACGAGGCGCGCCAGTGGCTGACGAACAAGACCGAAGGGATGACCGAGGTCAAGCAGTGGAAGGGGACGCCCGCCGACGTCACGGTCGCGGGCTTCGTCGACAGGCTGAGGAAGGTGACGCGGCGGCTCGAATTCTCCGAGCAGCAGGCGCAGGCCATCCTCGACCTGCAACTGCGGCGGCTCTCCGCGCTCGAACGCCAGAAGATCATCGACGAGTACGAGGGCATCATCCGCCTCATCGCCGAGCTGGAGGACATCCTCTCCAACGAGGCTTCCCTGCGCCGCGTCATCGTCAAGGAGCTTGAGGACGTGAGGCGCGACTTCGGCGACGCGCGCCGCACGCAGATCATCGACGAGGGCGTCGAGCTCTCCATCGAGGACATGATCGCCGACGAGGACGTCGCCATCACGGTGACGAAGAACGGCTACGTCAAGCGCACCGCCGTCTCGACCTACACGCGGCAGGGGCGCGGCGGCAAGGGGCGCTCGGGCGCTTCGACGGGGAAGAACGAGGACTGGGTCGAGCACCTCTTCATCGCTTCGACGCACTCCTACCTGATGATCTTCACCGACGACGGGCAGGTCTTCAAGCTGAAGGTTCACGAGATACCGGACGCCCTGCCGAGCGCGCGCGGCAAGGCGGTGGTCAACCTCATCAACATCCCGTCGGTGAGGAAGCTGGCGGGCGTCATCCCCGTGCGCGACTTCGCGGAGGGGCGCTACGTCGTGATGGTCACGCGCAAGGGCGTCATCAAGAAGACGGAGCTTTCGGAGTTCCGCAACATCCGCTCGAACGGCATCAACGCCGTCAACGTCGACGACGGCGACGAGCTGCTCGACGTCGTGCTGACCGACGGCAGCAAGCGCATCTTCATCGCCACGCACGACGGGCTCGCCATCCGCTTCGACGAGTCGGACGTCCGGCCCATGGGGCGCACGGCGCGCGGCGTGCGCGGCATCGACCTCCGCAAGAGCGACTACGTCGTCTCGGTCGCGGCCGTCTCGGCCGAGGACAACGAGAAGATGCTCTCCGTCTCCGAGTGCGGGTTCGGCAAGCAGACGCTCATCACGACCTACCGCCTGCAATCGCGCGGCGGCAAGGGCGTCATCAACATGAAGACGACCGAGAAGACGGGCAAGGTCGTCTCGGTCTTCCCCGTGGACGAGGAGTCGGAGGTGATGATCATCACCAAGAGCGGCAAGCTCATCCGCATCGAGGCGGGCGAGATACGCAAGACCGGCCGCTCAGCGCAGGGCGTCCGCCTGATGAAGACCGACGGCGTCGACAAGGTGACGAGCGCCTCGCTGCTCGACGCCGAGACGGAGCCCGAGGTGGTCGAAGTCTAAGGGGACGCCGCCCACACGGCGGGTAGAAAAAAGGAGCGGCGGGCTGAAAGTTGATTCAGCCCGCCGCTCCTTTTTTCTACCCGCCGTGGCGGCACTCGCGCGGGCCGTCCGGCCCGCCACTCGGGGCCTTACGGCTTCGGCAGCTCGATGGGCTTGCCGGTCATCAGCGTGGGCGCGCCGACGCGGCGCAGCGCCTCGTTGAGCTGCGGCACGGCGTCGCCGAGGAAGGCGTTGACCTCGCCGACCCTGGCGTCGAACTCTTTTTGCAGCTCGCCGTAGAGGACGCGCGCGGCCGGCGTCGGCGCGGCGTTCGCCGAGTCGAGCGTGAAGAAGAGGTTGCCGATGCGGTCGACGAGCTGCGCGCGCCCCTCGAAGCCGAGGCCGCCGTCCGGCTGCGCGAGCCTGTTCTTCAACTCCTCGACGCGCTTCTTCTGCGCCGCCAGCCGGTCGGTCAGCTCCTTCGGCACCTCCGACGCGCCGAGCCGGTCGCCGACGGTGCGCTCGACGAACTCGATCTGGCTCGTGATGCTGTCGAGCGTGCGCAGCGCGTTGTTCGTCGCCGTCTGCATGTCGCGCAGGCGCAGCATCATGTCGAGCGTCTCGCGCAGGTCGGACGCCTGCACGCTCACCGTCGGGTCGAGCCGCACCTCGACCTTCCGCTCGTAGGACTTCTCGCCCACGAGGAGCCGCACGGTGTAGGTGCCGGGCAAGACCTGCGGCCCGCGCGGGCCGCCCGTCCACTGCGTCTCCTCGTCGGTGGGCGGGCGGCGCACCTGCGGCCCGCCGTAGCGCAGGTTCCAGTTGACGCGGTTGACTCCCCTCTCCTTCGCCACGTTGTTGATCTCCGAGACGAGCTTCCCGGCGGCGTCGAGGACTTGAATCCGAACCTTCGTCTTATCGTCGGGCTTGTTCTTCAGGTAGTAGCTCAGCAGCGCGCCGTAGGGCGGGTTCTGGCCGGCGAACGCCTTGTCGCCGACGCCGTAGCGCGTCATGCGCGTGGCGTAGCGCAGCGCCGGGCGCGGCGCGAAGAGGTGCGCCTCCTCGCGCGCCAACTGCGGCGTCATCTGCTGGACGGGCGTCGCGTCGTCGAGGACGTAGATGCTGCGGCCGTGGGTGCCGAGGACGATGTCGTTGTCGCGCGGGTGGACGACGACGTCGTGGACGGCGACGTTCGGCAGGTTCTTCAGGGCGAGGCTCGTCCAGTTGCCGCCGCCCGTGTAGGAGACGTAGAGCCCCAGCTCCGTGCCGGCGTAAAGGAGCCTCGGGTTCTTCGGGTCTTCGCGCACGACCCAGACGTAGGCGTTCGCCGGGAGGTTCCCCGTGACGTTCTGGAAGGTGCGGCCGCCGTCCGAGGTCTTGAAGACGTAGGGCCGCCGGTCGTCCAACTGGTGGCGGTCGAACGAGACGTAGGCGAGGTCGGCGTCGACGCGCGAGGGCTCGACGTGCGAGACGGGCGAGTTGGCCCCGAGCCCCGGCACGTTGGCCGTCACGTTGCGCCAGTTCTTCCCGCCGTCGGTCGTCAACTGCAAGTTGCCGTCGTCGGTGCCGGCCCAGATGACGCCGGCGCGCAGGGGCGACTCGGCGAGGCTGATGACGGTCGAGTGGTACTCGGCCCCCGTGTTCTCGAAGGCGACGGGGCCGCCCGCGCTCTTCTGCTTCGACTTGTCGTTCGTCGTCAGGTCGGGGCTGACGGCCGCCCATGACTTGCCGAAGTCCGTGGACTTGAAGACGACGTTGCCGGCGAGGTAGACCGTGTTCTTGTCGTGCGCGCCGGCGACGAGGGGCGAGTTCCAGTTGAAGCGGTACTTCGCCAGCTCGGCCGGGCCGCCGTCGTCGCCCATGTGGGGGACGACGAGCTGCTGCTCGCGCGTGCGCATGTCGGTGCGGACGACGTTGCCGCCCTGCGACTCGGAGAGGTAGAGGTCGGGGTCGTCCGGGTGGTTGAGGACGAAGAAGCCGTCGCCGAAACTTACCATCCGCCAGTCGTCGTTCTGGATGCCGACGGGCTCGCGCGTGCGGCTCGGCCCCGTCCACGTGCCGTTGTCCTGGAGGCCGCCCGAGACGTGGTAGAACGGCTGCCGGTTGTCGACGTGAATCTGGTAGAACTGCCCCCAAGCCGCGTTGTTGACCACCTCCCAACTGTCGCCGCCGTCGTAGGTGACGGTGACGCCGCCGTCCTGCCCCGCCCAGACGCGGCGCGGCTGCCGCGGGTCGATCCAGAGCGCGTGGAAGTCGACGTGCGTGCGCCCCGTGATGTTGCGGAACGTGCGCCCGCCGTCGACCGAGACGAAGAGGTTCGACGCCACGGCGTAGACGCGGTTCTCGTTCGTCGGGTCGACGCGGACGTGCGTGTAGTAGAAGCCGCGCGAGACGATGGAGGTCTGCTTCGAGACGTTGCGCCACGTCTCGCCGCGGTCGTCCGAGCGCCAGAGCGTCCCCTCCTTCGCCTCCGTGATGGCGTAGACCACGTTCGGGTTCGAGTGCGCGACCGCGACGCCGATGCGCCCGACGACTTTGGGCAGCCCGCCTTCGAGCTTCTTCCAGGTGCGCCCGCCGTCGACGGAGCGGAAGAGGCCGCCGCGGTCGTCGCCCGACGTGTGCGTCCAGGGCGTGCGGCGGAACTTCCACATCACGGCGTAGACGACGTTCGGGTTCGAGGGGTCGACGTCCATGTCGGCGACGCCGTGCTCGGGGCCGAGGTAGAGCGTCTTGGCCCAGGTCTTCCCGCCGTCGGTCGTCATGAAGACGCCGCGCTCCTCGTTCGGGCCGTAGGCGCGCCCCTGCGCGCCGACGTAGACCGTGTCGGGGTTGCGCGGGTGGACGAGCACCTTCGAGACGTGCGCCGTGTCGCGCAGCCCCATGTGCTGCCAGGTGCGCCCGCCGTCGGTCGACTTGTAGACGCCGTCGCCGAAGGAGACGGAGTTGCGGACGGCCGACTCGCCCGCGCCGAGCCAGACCACCTCTGGGTTGCCGGGCTCCAGCGCGATGTCGCCGATGGAGATGGTGCCCTGCCGCTCGAAGAGCGGCGTCCAGCGCACGCCGCCGTTGGTCGTCTTGAAGAGCCCGCCCGAGGCGGTGGCGACGTAGACGAGGTCGGGGTTGCCCGCGACGCCCTCGACGTCGGCCACGCGCCCGCCCATGTTGGCCGGGCCGATGGAGCGCCACTCTAGACGGTCGAATGACCGGGTCTCGGTGGTCGCGTCCTCCGGCTGCTCGGGCGTGGGGCTCGGCTGCGGCGTCGCCTGCTGCGCGGCGGCGGAGAGAGAGAGCCAGGCGGCGCAGGCGAGCGACGCGGCCGCGCGTGCGAGGGGCGACAAATGCTTGGGCATGTTTCGACTCCGGTTCTTCGTGCTTGCGTGTATTTCGGTAGAGCGGTTGGACGGGCAGCATAAACCAACGGCCGCTCCCGAGTCCACACCCGCCCCGCCCGCGCCGGGGGCTCGAACTCCTCTAAGTCGACGCCCGCCGGGGCGGCGGGCTGTCGCCGGGGTTGAGCCGGTCGAAGGTCGCGCCGCCCGAGGCGATGCGCGAGCCGCCCCCGGTGAGGGGCAGCGCCGAAGATGAAAGAAGCCCCGCAACCTTTCGGTTGCGGGGCTTCCCCGGTCGCCCCGGAGGCGGAAGCTTGCGTGCCGCGCCCGCGGCGTGCGGGCCCTTAGAACGTGAACTTAAGCTGGTAGCGGATGGTGCGCCCGCCGCCGGTCGTGCCCACGGTGTCGGCGTTAAGGAAGCGGGTGCCGATGCCGGTGCCCGCGTTCGACGTGCTGATGTCGAGGAACTGCGGGTGGTTCCAGATGTTGAAGAACTCCACGCGCGCCTGGAGGCGCGTGTTCTCGGTAATGTTCGTGTTCTTCTGGAGGTTCATGTTCCAGTTGTTGATACCGTTCGAGCGCTCGGAGTTGCGCGGGGCGTTGCCGACCCGGGGAATGCTCTGCGGCAGGGCCGGGTTGTAAGCCGGGTTGACGATGTAGCGGGCCGTCAACGGGTCGATGATCTGGTTGTTGGCGTCCGGGTTGACGTAGTGCGTGATCGCGCCCGTGGTCGTGTTCACGACCGGCACGGCGCGCACGCCCGCTTGGCCGGCGGGGTTGTAGGTCGGACGGTCGTTGTTACCGCCGACGCCGTCGGAGTCGAAGCCGTTGAAGACGGTGTACGGGGTGCCGGACTCGAACGTGGTCACGCCCGAAATCTGGAAGCCGCCCAGCGCGCGGCCGAGGAACCCGCGCTGATCCCTGAACAGAGGCACCTCGTACACGTAGGTGAAGACCGCCCTGTGGGTGCGGTCGTTCTGGGACACGGCCTTCTCCAGGCGGTCGCCGCCGAATATTGACGGGATGGCGAAGACCGAGCTGGCCGTGCCGACGCCCGTGGCGAAGACCTCGTCGGCGTTGCTGAGCTGCTTCGACCAGGTGTAAGAGCCCGACAGCGAGAAGTTGTTCGCGAAGCGGCGGCGGACCTCAAGCTGGCCGGCGTGGTAGCTCGAATGGCCGCCGTTGGTGCGAATCGTGCGCGGGCCCTGAAGGTTGTCGAAACGGCCCGAGAGCGGGCAGAGCGTGCCGGACGGGAACTGCGCCGTGGCTTGGGCCGCGGTCACGTTCTGGCCGGGGGTGCAGTTCGGGTAGTTGGCCGGGGTGCCCAGCCTGAGCGCCGGGTTGACCAACTGCGGGTTGAGGTCCTCGTTGATGTAGAGCCTGGTGCCGCTCGACCCGACGTACGACAGGTCCATCACCAACTGGAACGGCATGTCGCGCTGCATGCCGAGCGACCAGCGCTGGTAGTAGGGGTTGACCAGGGCGGGGAGGATCAGCGTCTGGCTCGAGAGCGGCGAGGCGGGCGTGGGGCTGGTCGGGAACCGCGTGGAGAAGTTCGGCGTCCCGCGCGCGAAGCCGGTCGCCACGACCGACGGGGTCGAGGTCGAGATGACGTTGGGCGACGAGGCGGCCGCGTTCGAGGCGATGTTGTTGAAGAACGAGTCGTAGCCGATGTTGTAGCCGGCGCGAATCACCGTCCGCTTGTCGCCGAAGACGGTGCCGAGCAGCCCGTCGGTCTCCGTCGGCGCCCAGGCGATGCCCACGCTCGGGGCGAAGTTGTTGTTGTCGGACTGCACCTGGTTCGGCAGGGCGAAGGGCCCCGTGCGGGTCACGGGGTCGACGTTGAAGAGGCCGGTGAAGGCCGGCGACCGCAGCGTGTTGAACGGCGTGCCGAAGTTCTCGTAGCGCAGGCCGAGCGTGAGCGTCACGTCCGAAGTCGCCCGCCAGCGGTCCTGGAAGAAGGCCGCGGTGCGGTGCATCGAAGGGAAATAGATCGGCTCGCCGAAGTCGCGGCTCGCCCCGCCGCCGCTGCCGCCGAAGTCGTCGATGAAGTTGGCGAAGGAGGTGTAGCCGGTGCTGGCCGAGTAGGTCAGCGCGCCGCGCTGGTTGTTGGGCGCGAGCTGCGTGGAAATCTGGCGCAGGTAGTCGATGCCGCCGCGGAAGGTGTGGTTCCCGCGCACGTTGGTCACGGTGTCCTGCACGACGTAGTTGTTCGCGGTGCGCCCCTGCGGGATGTTGGACGCGACCTGCGGCAGGCTGATCGAGGTGACGGTGCGGTTCGGCGTCCTGCCGGCGGGGCCGCTCGGGTCCTGCATGGGGAAGAGGTACTTGATGCGGTTGTAGGAGAGGCGCACCTCGTTCGTCCAGGAGGGCGAGAAGACGTGCGTCTCGGAGATGAGGAAGTTGTAGAACTGCGCCGTGTAGTCGGCGTCGAAGCCGGGGAAGTTCACGCCGCCGCCGAAGGGCTGCGCCTGCGTCTCCCTCAGGAAGCGCAGCGAGAGCTGATCGCTCTCGCCGAGCCTGTGGTCGACGCGGGTCTGGAACTCGTGCTCGTCGTAGACGGAGGCGTAGTTCCTGACGAAGGTGGCGAATTCGACGCAGGGGCGGTTGCCGGCGGCGGGGACGCCCGCGGCGCTACAGGTCGTGGACGAGGCTCCGGGCGCGCCGGGCGCGACGCCGAGCGCCAGGAAGAACGGGTTGTTCGTGCCGACCGTCTGCGCCGTATTGTTCAGCAGGAAGTCGACGTTGCCGCTGGCCCCGGCGGGGAAGAGCGAGCGCAGGGTGGCGCGCCCCGCCGCGGTGGGCGTGACCAGGTTGGTGGACGCGTTCGCGCGCGAACGGTTGAAGTGGTAGCCGAGGAAGAAGAAGGTGCGCTCCTCGCCCCTGATGAGGGCGGGGCCGCCCTCGCCGAAGCGCGGCAGGTGGAGCGGGCCGCTCAGCGTGGCCGAGTAGATGGAGTCGAGGGCGAAGAGCGGGTAGCCGCGCGCGAGGACCGCGGGGTTGCGCGCCTGAGAGCTGGTGATCGCGTCGTCGCGCGACGAGTCCAGGACGGCCGTGAGCGTGCCGTGGTACTTGTTCCCGCCGCCGCGGGTGACGACGTTAATCACGCCGCCGCCGGCGCGGCCGAACTCCGCGTCGAAGTTCGCGGTCTGGACCGAGACCTCGGCGACGGCGTCCGGGTTGTTGATCTGGAAGCCCTGCCCCGCGACCGAGATGTCGTTGTTCTCCACGCCGTCGATCATGAAATTGTTCGAGCGACCGCGCGCGCCGTTAATCACGAAGGTGTCGATGCCGACGCCCGTGCGGTTGGTGGTGACGCCGGGCAGCGTCAGCGCGAGCCCGACGGGGTTGCGGGTGCCGATGGGCAGCTCCGTGATCTGCCTCTGGCTGATGTTGCCGCCGCGCACGGGGGCTTCGGTCTGGAGGATGGCTCCGGCCTCTGCCGTCACGTCCACCGTCACCTGCTGCCCGCCCACGGCGAGTTGCGCGTCGATGGTCGTGGTCTGGCCGGCGTTGACGATTACGTTA
>DASVSK010000877.1:0-1748 GCA_036388135.1 Pyrinomonadaceae bacterium
CAGCTCGGCGAAGCCCGCCTCGGTCTCGCCCGTGCGCAGCAGCGCGTTGCCCAGGTGCCAGCGCGGCTGCGCGTAGTTGGGCGCGAGCCCGACGGCGCGGCGCAGCGCCGCCGCACCGCCCTCGGCGTCGCCCAGCGCGGCGCGCGCCCGCCCGACCTCCGTCCAGACGAGGTGGTCGTTGGGCGCGAGCGCGGCCGCCGCCCCGTACTCGCGCAGCGCGCTCGGCACGCTCGCGGGGTCGAAGCTGATCTGGTGGAGGCGCGCCAGCATCAGGTGCGCCAGCGGGTCGCGCGGCGCGAGCCGCGTCGCGGCCTCGGCGGCCTCGAACGCCGCGGTCGGGTCGCTGGCGTAAGACGCGGGCGCGGTCTCGGCCATCGTGTTGCCGAAGCCCCAGCGCACCCCGTGCCACGCCCCGTAGAGCGCCAGCACCGCCAGCACCGCCAGCGGCAGACGCGCCCACACGGGCCGGACGTTGATGAGTGCGATCTGTTCAGCCATTAGAATTCTGGTAGACAGTAGACAGTAGTCAGTAGTCAGTAGAAAAACCGTCGTCGGCGAATCGTCCGGGCGTCGGCGTCAACGGCCGCGACGCGGAGCGCTACTGTCTACTGACTACTGACTACTGTCTACTTCCTAAAATTCGTGCCCCACCAGCTCGATCTCGATGCGCATGCGCTTGAGGGTGATGCGGGCGTCGTCGCAGTCGCGGCGAATCTGGGCGACGCGCTCGTCGTCGATGCGCGAGCTTGAGATGAGCACCTCCTCGACCAAGTGTTCCTCGCAGATGCGGCGCAGGTGGCCGTTGCCGCCGAAGACGCGCAGGCCGTGGATGACCTTGCCCTTCTTGAAGGGGTCGTCGTCGACGAAGCCGACCGGCGTGTACTGTAGCTCGGGGTTGTTGCGCATCTCGCGCAGCAGCAGCTCGCCGCCGTCGCCCGCGCCGTAGATGAGCACGCGGCGGCCGCCCGCCGACGGGGCCGGCAGGAGCTGGCGGAAGAGGCGGAAGGCGACCCGGCTCCCGGCGAGCATCAGGAAGAAGAACATCGCGTCGAGGACGAAGACGGCGCGCGAGAAGCCCTCGAAGCGGAAGGCGAAGAGCAGCGCCAGCACGCTCGCCACCGACCCGGCCGCGACCGCCTTGGCGTAGACGACGAGGTTGTCGAGGCTGACGAAGCGCCAGATGCCGCGGTAGACGCCCGCGGCCAGCAGCGCCGTCATCTTGACGAAGATGAGCACGGGGACGGTCGAGAGGAAGAGCCGCCACACCTCGGGCGCGAGGTCGGAGCCGAAGAGCATCACGTAGGACGAGTAGTAGGCCAGGATGACGAGCAGCACGTCGAGCAGCACCTCGAAGATGCGCCGCTTGTAGGAGAGGTCGACGAGGAACGAGACGAGCGGCTTCTCGCGCGCAGCCCGCACCTCCACCTCGTCGTAGACCTTGACACCCGCGAGGTAGACGCCGATGAGCGTGAGCACGACGGCGAACCCCAGCACCATTGCGATGCCGGTGTGGTACTCGAACTGCCGCACCGTCATCGCCAGAAGCCCCGACGCGCCCGCGAACCCGTAGAGCATCCAGACCGCGCGCCGCTCCGAGAGCCCGAGCGCGACGAGGCGGTGCGAGGTGTGGTCGCGCCCGCCCTGCGAGGCCGCGCGCCCCGAGAGCTTGCGCACGACCGTCACCAGCGTCGTGTCGAAGATGGGGATGAAGAGGATGAGGACGGGGACGGCGATGACGACGATGAAGC
>DASVSK010000878.1:0-2243 GCA_036388135.1 Pyrinomonadaceae bacterium
GGACCACGCGCTCCAGTGCGGGCGCCGCCAGGTCGCCGCCGGCTACGTCGTCTACGGCTCCTCGACGGTGCTGGTCTACAGCGCGGGCGGCGGCGTCCACGGCTTCACGCTCGACCCGCTCGTCGGCTCCTACATCCTGACGCACGAGGACATACGCATCCCCGAGCGCGGGCACTACTACTCAATCAACGAGTCCTACTGCGACCGCTGGCCCGAGGTCTACGTCCGGTACCTGAGCCGCCTGAAGTCGGGCGAGACGGGGACGCGTTACTCTTCGCGCTTCGTCGGCTCGATGGTGGCCGACTTCCACCGGACGCTTCTGCGCGGCGGCGTCTTCATCTACCCGCCCAACACGGAGTACCCGGAGGGGAGGCTGCGCCTGCTCTACGAGGCCAACCCCGTCGCCTTCCTCGCAGAGCATGCGGGCGGCGCGGCCAGCGACGGGCGGCAGGCCGTCCTCGACGTCCAGCCCCGCGACATCCACCAGCGCACCCCGCTCGTCGTCGGCGGCCGAGCCGAGATGGAGGAGTTCGAGCGCTGCGTCGCGCGGGGCTAGGCGCGTCGGCGATGTTGTGAAGACGGCGGCGCGTCAATTCGAGAGGTGCCAGATGACTTTGCCGCTCCCGTCGATCAACTGCCTCTTGCCGTCGGCCGTCACGACCTGGGCGAGGCCGCCCGCGAACGGCTGCGCCTGCCTGAACCGCGGCGCGACGGCGAACCTGCCCGCGCGGTCGATGTACCCCCACGCGTACCGGCCGTCGCTGCCGATTATCTTGACGGACGCCCGGCCTTCGGAGAATCCGCTCGTTTCGCGGAACTGCGGCTCGATGACGACTCTGCCCGCCCTGTCGATGAAGCCGAGCTTGTTGAAGGACAGGGCGGGCGCGAGACCTTCGTTGAAGGGCGCGAGCTGTAGGCGGCGGATGGTGTAGAGCGAGCGTTGGTGTGCGGTGCGCTGCCCCCAGAAAGGTATCTCCAGCGCGACCCGGCCGTCGCGCCCGAGGTAGACGCCACGCGGCGGGTCGCCCTGTACGACTGCCAGCAGACCTTCGGAGAAGAAGTCGTCCGACTGCTCGTTCCCCACGGTGATGCGGAAGCCGCCCGACCGGTCGATAAAGCCCGCGACGGTCTGGCCCGTCACCTTGGCGAGTCCGTCGACGAAGTCGCCGGGCTGGTAGACGAACTGCGGCTCGATGACGACCTTCCCGGTCTTGTCGATGAAACCGTAGAGCCACTGACGGTCCCTGAGCACCGACACCCACGCGAGCCCTTCGGAGAAGTGCCCGGAGTTATGGAACTGCGGCGGGATGACCACGCGCCCCGCCCTGTCCATGTAGCCGTACTTTCTCTCCTGCCCCATCGGGGTCTGAAATCTCGCCAGCCCGTCGCGGAAGACGAACGCATGGTCGTTCACCTCGGGCAGCTCCGTGAACGCGCCGCGCTCGTCGACGACGCCGTCCTTCCTACGCCCCCCCTCCCGGAGCCATGCGTAGGCGACCCCTTCGGAGAACTGGCCGGCCCCGTCGAACCGCGGCGGGATGCGGAAACGCCCCGTGCGGTCGATGAAGCCCCACTTGCCTTCGGCGTCCGCGACCGGGTGCAGCCCCGCGTGATTCCTGACGCGCCCCTCCTGCGCCGCGAGCGGCGTGGCGGAGGCGAGGGCGAGCCAGAGAAGAAAGAGAACCCTTACGAGCTTCATCCGTTAATGTTCCCAACCCGGTTCGAGCGCCGCGCCGCCCTTCGGCTCCTCCGCGACGAACGTCCCGCTCCTGTCGACGAAGCCGTGCCTGCCGATGAAGCGCGGGCCGCAGCAGAGGCACCTGCCGACGTAGGTGGTGCGGCCGACGGAGACGCGCGCGCGCCCGTTCCGGAACCCGGAGGCGTGCGCGAACTGCGGCTTGATGACGAACGCGCCCGTCCTGTCGATGTAGCCGTAGTTGGTCGGCGGGCCGCACAGGGAGCCTTCGCCGTCTCCGACCCCGACGCCCGGGTTCACGGCCGCCAGCCCCTCCGCGAAGTCCCCCGCGGCGAGGAACTGCATGGGGATGACCTCGCGCCCGCCCGCGTCGACGTAGCCCCATTTAAGGTTGCGCCGGTCGCCGCGCCTGAACCCCGGCGCTTCCGGTCTCTCCGCGTCCAGCACGGCCGCCGCCGCCAGCCCCTCCGAGAAGTCGCGCAAGACCGCGTAACGAAGCTCGACGAGGATGCGCCCGCGCTCGTCGACGTAGCCCCACCTGATGTTG
>DASVSK010000879.1:0-3222 GCA_036388135.1 Pyrinomonadaceae bacterium
ATAACACCCGTAGCCTCCGGGTGTGCCGCCTGGTTGCCAACGGTTTCAGATTTTACTTGTTCTCGCTCGTGCACACGCGTCGTCGTCGTCCTCAGCGGGTAGAAAGCCGCCAGGTTGAGGAGGATCATGCTGCCGGAGAAAAACCACAGGCCGAGAGACAGGGCGATGCCGGCGTGAAAGGCCGTAATCAGCGCGAGCCAGATTTTACGCGTGGACAGCGGCCAGACGAAGAACGCGTAACCCATCTCCAGGAGCAACGTCCCCCAGCACAGCATCATCGCGACGAGCGGCACGGCCGCCAGCCACGCGAAGCTCACCGGCACCCCCTCACGCATCAGGGCCCGCCAGACCGCTTCGCCGTTCCACCATTGGACGCCCGCCGCCTTCTCGACGCCTGACGAGAGGTAGACGATGCACAGGTGCCATTGCAGCACGCGGCGGCACAGCGCGTAATAGACGCTCTCGGTTGCTTCGTCCCCGCGCCGCCGCGAGTCGATTGAGAACGCCTTTCCGACGGGCATCACGAAGCAATAAAAGAGTGCGATGTTCGTGAATTCGTGGACGCCGTAGGTGGAGGCGATGCCGGAGGTGTTGAACGTCAGGTGTAATAACCATGCGAACAGTGCCGCGACCCGTGTGAATGAGCCGAGCGCCAGCAGACTCAGGGAAAAGATGTACGCGATAAAGCAGGCGGTGATGATCTGTTCTTCACTCAGGCCGGGCAGGTAGCCGCCGAGGTAGATCGCCCACTGGAGCCGCGGCAGACTTCCGGACGTCAGGCCGCCTGTTATCTCCGGCTGCATGATGCCCAGACTGCCGACCAGCGGGTATAAATAATCCCTGAGTGAGATCGCCTGAAGGATGAGGATGCAGCAGACGCCGACCCTGAGTAGGGCCAGCGGCGCGGGGCTCTCGGGGCGGAGGCCGACGGTCAGCGCCCACAAATATTGCAGCGCCCTGCGGGCGCGTGATTTCGGAGTTGGCTGAAGCATCTCTTCTCCCATACCTACCGGGCCCCGACGGCTATCTCCTCGCGAAAGAGTAAGCCCCCACGACCAGCCAGCGGGGCTGACCCCCGGCGCGGTATTCCCCCATCGTCGGTATCACGTAGGCTTGCACCTCGATGATGGAGACGGAGGTCTCGGGGTGTTTACCGAACATCCATGCCGTCCAGGAAGCGGCGAGCACGTCGTGCGGCCCTTCCTGAGAAAACAGTCCCGCGGCAGTCGAAATTCTAAGCTCCGCTTCTCGGCTCGGCCCGCTCTCGGAGTCCCCCTGCCACTCGTTAGTCTGCGCGTTATAGCCGTGCCAGACCACGCGCCTTTGGGCGGCCACGCCGGGGGCGAAGAAGCCATAACTGGTTCCGGCCCCGGTATAGGATTGGTAGCATTCCACGGCCCGACCGGCCCAGGCGTCAACGGGGAAGGGCGCGTACTTGGCCGCGCCGCAGGCGGTAAGTGCGAGGTGCAGTACCGCCGCAATTTTGATGAGGAGCAAACCGCGCGAAGGTCTGGACATAACGGGTACTCGCTTTGGGGGCGGGCTATGGGCAGAGTGCGACCGGATGATGGTCTCCGAGTGTCAACATCTCGGCAGTCATGGGTCGCGAGGGGCCCGTTTCAAATCTCCGGCCGGGGGCGGTCGGCATCCGACTGCCGCATCTCCGCCCCTCGGATGGGATTTGAAACGGGCCGTCACGCTACCTCTGTCCGGCCGTAGGGGCCATGATCTTGCCGGTGAAGAGGGACCTGTTCACCTGTCCTTCTCCGATGGCGTTAGTTCTGCCGGTGCGGATCGATTCCTCGAACCGGGTGCCGATGATGGCACGCAACTCCTTCAGGTCAGCCTCGGGGAGGGCCTGCATGCGTAAGTGAGCGGCCGTCGCCTTGTACACCGTCTTATCCACCGCGTCCTTATAAACCTTCGTATTGACCACGGTGGACTCACCCCCCTGAGCCAGCGCGCGGGAACTGATGAGGGTGTCGAAACCCTCCAACAGTTCCGCACGTACTTTCTGGACGTTCCTCAGGGAGGTCGCCCTGGTGAGTTTGACGGATTCAACGTTGTTCAGCGTCACGACCTGCGTCCTGATCGGCGCTTGGCGGCTGACGTCCTGCGTCGCCGGTTGACTTGCCTGCCCGACCGAAATGGCGAAGGCCGCGCACGCCGCCACGCACAGGGGCGGGATAAACAGTCTCGTAAATCTCATGACTTTTCTCCTCAAGGTGGTTGTGAAGCGTTATGGAGTGAACCAGAAGACGATTTGAGAGAACGCTTCTGACTCGGTAAGACCCTGACGAGACAGGGTCAACCCTAAGGCGTAAATTCCAGCGGAGAATATGCCTGCTGGTAGCTGCCGGGCGGGTCAATTTCAAACCCGGCTTGGCCTTCTCTGCGGTTGGACGGCCGGGGGCGGCCGTCCCGTACATCGCTGCCTGTATGTTTATGTGCCCTCGCGTAGAAACATTTCGTGAGGCCGTACGTGCGCGGATGAATGAAGTCTTTAAGCTCAACCCGACCTGCTACTGTTTAAGCGGGTGGATGTTTCATAACCCCAAGGTCACGAACTCCAATCTCTCTACTGAAGAGACGCAGAACAGCCACCAATTTTGGCGGCTGTTCTGCGTCTGTGGCCGGCTGTGGTCGGGGCCGGCAAGTGTGCGAGTTGGTTGCGAGCGCTACACTCCCTGCACGTTTTGGGTGAGCCGGGGGCGGCTCCTGGCCGGGATTTCTGCCTCTCGGCCTCCCGCCGCACGTCTCCGCACGCCCGTTGTAGACAACTCTTTAACAAATCGTGACGCTTTCGCCTTCCACCGCGGTGACACTGTGGCGACACGAGAGGGAAGGGGGGACCGTCGCATGTTCAAGTCGATGAGCCTGGCCGGGCTGGGCTGGAAGGAGCTGGGGAAGCGCGTCTACGCGGAGACGATGGACGACGACGTGCTGGGGCGCGCGGCGCAGCTCTCCTACTACTTCCTGCTCGCGCTCTTCCCGGCGCTGCTCTTTCTGACGTCGCTGCTCGGCTACCTGGCGGGCGAGGACAGCCAGCTCCGTCAGGGGCTCTTCCAGTCGCTGAGCGCGGTGCTGCCGGGCGACGCCTCGCAGCTCATCGCCAAGACCGTGACGGACGTGACGCAGGCGAGCGGCGGCGGCAAGCTCTCGTTCGGCATCCTGGCGACGCTGTGGGCGGCGTCGAACGGGATGGGGGCCATCAGCGAGTCC
>DASVSK010000880.1:0-7099 GCA_036388135.1 Pyrinomonadaceae bacterium
GGCCTACTCCTCGAACGTCTTGGTCTGCGGGTTGCGGCCGCGCATGGCGGCGGTGGCGAGGTCGCGCGCGCGCGGCAGCGAGTCGATGGCCTTGACCACCTGCGGGTCGTCGGCCATGAGCACCTGCGTGGCCTTGACCGACCCGTAGGCCGCGGTCGTCAGGTCGTAGCGGAGCTGGCGGACGATGTAGTCGCGGCCGCGGTCGAGCTGCGCCTCGGTCAGCTTCAGGTCTTCGTAGTTCGCGGCGACGTACTCCTTGAACGCCTTGAAGACCTTGTCGTCTACGGCGAACGCGCCCGGCTCGACGTTGCGCTCGAACTCGGGCATGCCGCCCACCTTGAAGGAGGCAGGCGCGCCGGGGACGCGGCCGTTCACGGCGTCGCGCGCGAAGGCGAAGATGGGGTCGATGAGGCGCACCTGCTGCGGCGAGAGGGTGCGCGACTTGACCGCCTCGTCGGGGGCGATGCCGCCGCCGCCGTAGATGGGCCGCCCCGTGTCGGTGTGCGTCTCGGCCCCCTTCGGCTTCTCGGCCGGGGCCTCCTCCTGCGTGCCGTTGACGCGGCCGTAGATGTAGTCGTAGAAGCCCTGGTTCGAGTAGTCGCGCTGGATGAGCCGGCCCGAAGGCGTGTAGTACTTCGAGGTCGTCAGCGTCAGCGCCGTGCCGTACTCCAGGGGCATGATCGACTGGACGAGCCCCTTGCCGAAGCTGGTCTCGCCGACGATGATGGCGCGGTCGTGGTCCTGCCACGCGCCGGCGACGATCTCGGAGGCCGAGGCCGTGCCGCGGTTGACGAGGACGACGAGCGGCGTCGGGTCGGGCTTGCGGTTGGAGGACTTCAGCTCGCGCTCCATGCCGCGCGCGCCGCGCCCCTTCTGCGTGAGGATGAGCTGGCCGTCCTGGAGGAACTGCTCGGCGACCGTCTTGGCCTGGTCGAGGATGCCGCCGCCGTTGTTGCGCAGGTCGAGGACGAGCCCCGTCATGCCGCTCTCGCGGAGGTACTTGAGCGCCAGGATGAACTCTTCGGCGGTCGTGTAGTTGAAGCCGCGCGTCATGTCGACGTAGCCAACGCCGGGGCGGATGAAGTAGGCGTCCGGCACGGTCGGCTGCGGGACGGCGTCGCGCGTGATGGCGACCGTCTCGGGCTGACCCGTCGAGGCGCGCTCGACCGTCACGCGGACGGTGGTGCCGCGCGGGCCGCGCAGCATGTCGCGCACCTCGCCCGAAGCCTTCCCCTTGACGGGCTTGCCGTCGATCTCCGTGATGCGGTCGCCGAAGCGGAGGCCGGCGCGGAAGGCCGGCGTCGCCTCGAAGGTGGCGAGGACGTAAGTGTCCGTGTTACCGCCGACCCTGCGGTCGCCGATGGTCGCGCCGATGCCGTAGTACTCCGAGCGCCAGTCGGCGCGCTGCTCCTCGAACTCCTTCGCGTCGTAAAAGTTCGAGTGCGGGTCGAGCGTGCGGAGCATGCCGATGATCGAGGACTTGAAGACCTCGTCGTACTTGACCTTGTTGCCGTCGACGTGGTTGTCCTGGATGACGGTGAGCGCCTCGGCCACGTCGGCCTCCAGGCCCTGGGTGGCTTCGGGGTTGCGGGGGCGGCGCGCGCGCGAGCCGTCGAAGGGCGGTGCCTGCCGCCGGACGCCGGGCGCGGCCGGAGGAGGAGGCGGCGGCGCTCCGCCCTGCTGCGCGATGACGAAGGCCGGGAGCGAGACCGCGAGCAGCAGGAGCGTCGCGAGCGCGGTGGAAATTCTCTTTTTCACGGAGACAAAACCTCTGTTAGAACCCAAGAACCGTGTGGGGCGCCGGGCGGCTCGCCGCGGCGCGTGACACAAGCCGTAACGCCGCCCGTTCCGGAGGCAGGTCGGTGTAGTGTAATTGATGAGCGGACGCCCGGCAAGGTTGCAACCCGGAAGGGTGCGCGCGCGGCGGCGGCGATTCGGGCCGCCTTGCGCTCGTATCTCGGGCGACCTTAGAATGCTCCCAAGCAGTCCGCCGCAGAACAACTGACGGGCGCCCGGGCGACGCCGCCGGCAGGCGCGCGCGCGGGGCGCGAGACTCCCGACGGCCGTGTCGACGGCAGGAGGTGGCCGAAGAAAGATGAGCAGCCCAAACGACCCGAAAGAGCCCGAAATCCTCGACCCCATCGACGACCTGATGATCGCCGAGCACGGCGACGAGCACGCGCACGGGGAGCGCGGCCACGCCTCGTCTTCGGTGCGCGAGATCGCCTCGCGCATCCCCGAGTCGCTGGCCTCCATCGGCCGCGACATCAGCCGCACGGTCGAGCGCGCGCTCGCGGCCAAGGACGACTACGTCGTCGCCGTGAAGGTCTCGCACGAGGCGCAGGACAGGCTCGAACAGCTCGTGCAGGCCGGCGTCTTCCGCACGCGCGCCGACGCCGCCGCCTTCCTCATCGACGAGGGCATCAAGGCGCAGCACGAGCTCTTCGACCGCGTCTCGCTCAAGCTCTCCGAGATCGAGCGGCTCCGCGCCGAGCTGCGCGGGATGATCGCCAAGACGGAATAAAGGGTCTCGGGCGTCGGGCGTCGACGCCGGGGTTCTCTTTAACCTGCGTCCGGCACCCGGAACCCGGCGACCTGTGGAGGTTTACTTGTCAACTGTCACGCTGCCGCAGATCGAGGTCGAGCGGTACACGCTGCCGAACGGCCTGCGGGTGGTCTTAAGCGAAGACCACTCGGTGCCGGTCGTCTCGGTCGCCGTCTACTACGACGTCGGCTCGCGCAACGAGCGCGAGGGGCGGACGGGCTTCGCGCACCTCTTCGAGCACATGATGTTCCAGGGCTCGGAGAACGTGCCGAAGGCCGGCCACTTCCAGTACGTCTTCAACAACGGCGGGACGATGAACGGGACGACCTCGTCGGAGCGCACCAACTACTTCGAGACGCTCCCGAGCAGCCAGCTCCCGCTCGCGCTCTGGCTGGAGAGCGACCGCATGCGCTCGCTCAAGGTGACGCAGGAGAATCTCGACAACCAGCGCGAGGCCGTCAAGGAGGAGAAGCGCCTCTCCTACGACAACCGCCCCTATTCGAGCGCCTTCCTGCGCCTCAACGAGCTGGTCTACCGCAACCCGCGCAACGCGCACTCGACCATCGGCTCGATGGAAGACCTCGACGCCGCGACGGTCGACGACGTGCGGGAGTTCTTCCGCGTCTACTACGCGCCGAACAACGCCGTGCTCACCGTCGCCGGCGACTTCGACTCGGGGGAGGCGCGCGAGCTGATCGAGCGCTACTTCGCCTCCATACCCCCGCAGCCCGCGCCGCCGCCCGTCGACGTGAGCGAGCCGCCCGACGTCGCCTCGCGCGGCGAGGTCTACCGCGACCCGTTCGCGCAGCTCCCCGCCATCATGCTCGGCTGGAAGGCACCGGCGCGGCGCACGCCCGACTTCTACCCGCTCTCGCTCGGCACAGACCTGCTTTTCGACGGCGACAGCTCGCGCCTCTACCAGCGCCTCGTCAAGGAGGAGGAGTCGGTCGTCGGCATCCAAGGCGGCCTGGGCGAGCGGCGCGGCCCCTCGACCCTGTACGTCTTCGCCATCCCGAAGCCGGGTCACACGACCGAGGCCATCCGCGCCACCATCCGCGAGGAGGTCGAGCGCCTGGGGACGGAAGGTCCGAGCGCCGAGGAGATGGAGAAGCTGCGGAACACGCTCCTCAACGACGCCGTGCGGAGCCGCCAGTCGACGCTCTACCGCGCGCAGCGGCTCGCCGAGTACACGCTCTACGACGGCGACCCGACCCTGCTCAACCGTGAGCTCGAACGCTACCTCGCCGTCACCCCGGAAGAGATCAGGGAGGCCGTCGCCAGGTACCTGCTGACGGACAACCACTCGGTCATCGAGGTCGTCCCGGCGCACGCCGCCGGCGCGGGAGGCGAGCCAGCGCCCGCCGAGCCCGAGCCGCCGGGCGAGCCCGAACAGCCCGGCGCTCCCCCGCCGCAGGTGCCCGCCCCGCCGCCCGCAGAGCCGCCGCCGCCGACCGCACACGGCCACCCGGTCAACGACACCGCGGCCACGCAACAGGACTCTCCCGCGAACGAATGAAAGGGACGTGTGACGTGTGACGGGCGGCGGGGGGTAAGAAGGAAGACGGAGCCTCGTCTTCTCTTATCACCCGCCACCCGCCGCCCGCCACTCTCGACTCAATGGCAAGCACCACCGACACAGAGGACTTCCGCCGCCGCCCGCCCGCCCCGCTCCCCGAGCGCGCGCTGAACCTGCCGCTGCCCGAGGAGTCCGCGCTCCCGAACGGGCTGCGCCTGGTCGTCATCGAGCAGCGGCGGCTCCCGCTCGTCAGCTTCCGCCTGGCCTTCCGCTCGGGCGACGCCAGCGACCCCCTTGAGCTGCCCGGCCTGACCGACGTGATGACCGACATGCTGGTCGAGGGAACAGAGTCGCGCACCTCGCGCCAGATCGCCGAGGAGGTCGCGCGCTTCGGCGCGACGCTCACGGCCGGCGCGTCGTCCGACTACCTGACCGTCGCCGCCTCGTCGCTCTCGGCCTACGCCGACCGCCTGCTCGAACTCCTGGCCGACGTGACGCTCCGCCCCACGTTCCCCGAGTCGGAGCTGGCGCTCGCCAAGGCCAACGCGCAGCAGAACCTGATCGCTCAGCGCGCGCAGCCCTCGTTCCTCGCCTCCGAGGCGGTCGCGCGCGTCCTCTTCGGCCAGCACCCTTACGCGGTCGTCGCCTCCACGCCCGAGTTCATCGAGGCGCTCACGCGCGACGCGCTCCTGCGGCAGCACCGCGCGCTGCTCGTGCCGAACAACGCCGTCCTCCTCGTCGCGGGCGACGTCGACGGCGGGCAAATCCGCGCGCGCGCCGAGGAGCTTTTCGGCGGCTGGCGGCCGGGCGAGGTCCCGGAGCCCGAGTTCCCCGCCCCGCCCGTCCGCGCCGGGCGCACGGCCTACGTCGTCGACCGCCCCGGCTCGGCGCAGACCAACCTCCTCGTCGCCAACACGTCGATCACGCGCACCGACCCCGACTACTTCCCGCTCCTCGTCATGCACACCATCCTCGGCGGCAACGCCTCGGCGCGACTGTTCATGAACCTGCGCGAGGAGAAGGGCTACACCTACGGCGCTTACACGCAGCTCGACGCGCGCCGCCACGCGGGCTCCTTCCGCGCCACGACCGAGGTGCGCGGCGAGGTGACGGGCGTCTCGCTCAAGGAGATTTTTTACGAGCTGGGGCGCATCCGCGACGAGGACGTCTCGGACAAGGAGCTGACGGACGCGAAGACGTACCTGACCGGCATCTTCCCCATCCGCCTTGAGACGCAGGAGGGGCTCATCGACCAGCTCGTCCAGCTCAGGATGCACGGGCTGCCGGACGACTACCTGCTGACCTACCGCGAGAACATCCAGCGCGTGACGAAGGAGGAGGTGCGCCGCGTGGCCGGCCTCCACGTCACGCCCGACCGCGCGGCGGTCGTCGTCGTCGGCGACCGCGCGCAGATACTCGAACAGGTCGCGCCGTACGCCGACCGCGTCGAGGACTTCGTCGGCGCGAGGGGCGCCGGGGCCTGACTTTCCGACAACGCCGCTGCGCGCCCGACGCGGGCCGCCGCGCTCACAAACGACAGGGGGGACATCCGTTATGAATCTGGTCGGCACCTGGAATCTCGAAGTGGCGACGCCCTTCGGCAAGCACCCGGCGACGCTCATCTTCGAGGGCACGGGCGGCGCGCTCACCGCACACATCAGCTCGCGGCTCGGCGACGCCCCGCTCGAAAGTCTCACCGTCACGCACGACGGCTTCGACGCGCGCGTCCAGATGGAGTTCCAGGGCAAGTCCTACGACGCCGGGATCGCGGGTCAGGTCGAGAACAACGACTCGATCAGCGGCACCATCAAGGTCAAGCTCGCCATCGCGCCCACCATCCGCTACACCGGCACGCGCGCCGCGTGAAGAAAGGTGAAGGGCGAAGGGCGAAAGGCGAAGGGCGAGAGTCAAAACCTTTCCCCTTCCCTTTCGCCCTTCGCCTTTCCTGTTGATGCCGGGCGGCATTCTGAGTATATTTTAGAGCCGATGCGACAGTTCTGCCGCTTACATTTCCGGCCGCTCGCCTCCCGCGCGAACCTCTTCGCGGACTAGCGGCGCTCGCCCTCCGCACGCCCTCAACCTCGCAAGCAGAGTTTGCGCCCGCCCTCGCTTTTCCGACCGGAGGATAATTCATCATGTCTGTCATCGCTCCCGCGAAGAGACCGGAAATCAAGACCGAACTGCCCGGCCCGCGCGCGCAGGAGATAGTCGCCGCCGACGCGCGCTGGGTCACGCCCTCGTACCCGCGCCCCGCCTACCAGCTCGTCGCCGACCGCGCCTCCGGCGTCTGGGTCGAAGACGTCGACGGCAACACCTTCCTCGACTGCAACGCGGGCGTCGCCGTCTGCTCGACCGGCCACTGCCACCCGGAGGTCGTCCGCGCCATCCAGGAGCAGGCCGCGAGCCTCATCCACATGTGCGGCACCGACTACTACTACCGCCACATGCCGGAGCTGGCGCGCAAGCTCGAAGAGATAGTCCCCGTGCCGGGGCCGACCAAGACGCACTTCGCCAACAGCGGCACCGAGGCCGTCGAGACCGCGCTCAAGCTCGCCATGCACGCGACGGGGCGCGAGAAGTTCATCGCCTTCTTCAACAGCTTCCACGGCCGCACGATGGGGAGCCTCTCGCTCACCTCGTCGAGGGTCGCGCAGCGCCTCGGCTTTAAGCGCTCCGTGCTCGACGTCACGCACGTCCCCTACCCGAACACCTTCCGCCACCCCTTCACCGGCGAGGCCGCCGACGGCGCGACGGTGGCCCGCGCCTGCCTCGACTGGATAGAGAAGCGCCTGTTCCTGACCACGACGCCGCCCGAGGAGGTCGCCGCCATCGTGGTCGAGGCGGTGCAGGGCGAGGGCGGCTACGTCCCCGCGCCGCCCGAGTTCCTGCACGGCCTGCGGAGGATTTGCGACGAGCACGGCATCCTCCTCGTCGTCGACGAGGTGCAGTCCGGCTTCGGCCGCACGGGGCGCATGTTCGCGTGCGAGCACTACGACCTCAAGCCCGACATCATCACGCTGGCGAAGGGCATCGCCTCC
>DASVSK010000881.1:0-2573 GCA_036388135.1 Pyrinomonadaceae bacterium
TGTAAGCCGTGACGGGCGTGAACCTTCCCGTCACGGTTCACGGTTCACTGCCTTTTCGATGTCCGCGTAGGTGGCCTCGGAGTCGCGGTCGCCGTCGACGCGGCGCAGGCGACCCGTGCGCTCGTAGTAGTCGAGCAGCGGCCGCGTGTCGCGCTCGTAGGTCGCAAGCCGCGCCTTGATGGTCTCGGCGTTGTCGTCGGCGCGCCGGCCCAGCCGCGCGTCGGGGTGAAGGTCGCAGACCTCATCCCGCGCGGGCGGCTTGAAGTAGACGTTGTAAATCTCGCCGCAGACGGGGCAGTTGCGCCGCCCCGTCACGCGCTTTTCAAGGGTGTCGAGGGGGACGTCGACCAGCACCGCGCTGAGCGTGTGTCCCTGCTCGGAGGCGAGCCCTTCGAGCATCTCGGCCTGCGCGGGCGTGCGCGGGAAGCCGTCGAGGACATAGCCCGAGCGGCAGTCTCCCTGCCCCGTGCGCTCGCGGACGATGCGCATCGTCAGCTCGTCGGGGACGAGCGCGCCGGCGCTCAGGACGGGGCGCAGCTCCGAGGCGAGCGGCGTCTCGGTCTTCAGGAGCGCGCGGAACATGTCGCCGGTCGAAATCTGCGGCAGCCCCCGGCGCTCCTGCAGCAGGCGGGACTGCGTCCCCTTGCCCGCGCCCGGCGCACCCATAAGGACGATGATCTTCGACATAGAGGGAGACGTTAGATGTCAGATGCTGGATGTCAGTTAACACTAGCATCTGACATCTAACTCTGACTTCTGCTTTTAGCCTCTGCGGCCGCGAAGCCGGCTGCCCGGCCCGAAGAAGCCTTCGTAGTTGCGCATGACGAGTTGCGACTCGACCTGCGCGACGGTGTCCATGGCGACGCCGACCAGAATCAGGAGCGACGTCCCGCCGAAGTAGAACTGGTAGCCCATGCCGTGCGGAATCCACCCGAGGCCGGGCGTGCCCGTGACGAACTCCTCGACGCGCCCGCCGACGAACGGGAGCCGCCCGACGTTGAAGCCCGAGAGCATCAACTGCGGGATGAAGGCGACGAGCGCGAGGTAGATCGCGCCCACGGTCGTCAGCCGCGTCAGGATCGTGTTGAGGAACTCGGCCGTGTTCCTGCCCGGGCGGATGCCCGGGATGAAGCCGCCGTGCTTGCGCAGGTTGTCCGACACCTCTTCCACGTTGAAGATGATCGTGATGTAGAAGAAGGTGAAGATGACGATGAGCGAGAGGAAGATCAGCTCGTAGTACGGGTCGCCGCCGTGGAAGCCCTGGAAGAAGGTGTGGACGCGGAAGCGCCAGTCCTGCACGTTCGGGTCGAACTGGACGAACTGCAAGACGGTCTGCGGGATCGCCAGCACCGACGAGGCGAAGATGACCGGGATGACGCCGCCCATGTTGAGCTTGATCGGCATGTGCGTCTGCTGCCCGCCGACGAGCTGGCGGCCGACGTGCCGCTTGGCGTAGGAGATGGGCACCTTGCGCCGCGCCGACTCGACGAAGACGACGAAGGCGATGAGCCCGACGAGGATGGCGACCATCGCGATGACGCCGATGACGGCGAAGGTCTCGCCGCTCCTGACCTTCTCCAGCACCTGCATCACGCCGCTCGGCAGCCCGATGATGATGCCCGCGAAGATGAGGAGCGAGACGCCGTTGCCGATGCCGCGCTCGGTGATCTGCTCGCCGAGCCACATCACGAAGATGGTGCCCGTGGTGAGCGTGATCATCGTCGTGACGACGAAGCCCCACCCTTCGGCGCCGACCGCGTTGGCCTGGAGCCAGCGCGCGACGATGAAGGTCTGGAACATGCAGAGCACCACCGTCAGGTAGCGGTTGTACTGGTTGATCTTCTGGCGGCCCGCCTCGCCCTCCTCCTGCAACCGCTTGAGCTGCGGGAAGACGGTCGTCATCAGCTGCGTGATGATGGTGGCCGTGATGTAGGGCGTCACGCCGAGGGCGAAGACCGAGATGGTCTGGAAGTTCCCGCCGGAGAAGAGGTCGAGCACGCCGAGGAGCGTGGAGCCGACCTCCTGCCAGACGCGGGCGAGCTGGTCGCGGTCGATGCCCGGCGCGGTGATGTGCGCGCCCAGGCGGTAGACGGCCAGCAGCCCGAGCGTAAACAGGATGCGCTTACGCAGGTCGGGCACGCTGAACATGTTGCGGACGGCGGCGAAGAACTTATCCATGGCTTTCAGCTTTCAGCACTCGGCACTCGGCTTTTCTCTCGTCGGCGGCGGGCCCGGGTCACGCAGTCGGGCGTCGTAATGATACCAAAGCCGGCCGCCGAAAGCTGAGCGCCGCGGGCTATTTTTAGCAAAAACGACGCCGAAGACGCCGGCGGGGCGTTTCGCCGCCCGCCTCGCGCGTCCCCGGCGTCTGCTTTTCGACGGTCCCGCCCGCCGGGCGGGGCCGCGCGGCGGCTCCTCTACTCGGAGACGGGCACGAGGGCGTCGGGCTTGTGGTGCGGCGTGATGAGGTTGGCGGTGCCGCCCGCGGCCTCGATCTTCGCGCGCGCGCCCTTCGTGAAGCGGTGCGCGAAGACGGTGAGCCCCTTGGTCAGCTCGCCCGTGCCGAGGACGAC
>DASVSK010000882.1:0-3105 GCA_036388135.1 Pyrinomonadaceae bacterium
TGTTTTCTACTGACTACTGACTACTGTCTACTGTCTACTTTTCTGCGTTTTTGCCGCGGGCGTTAAAGTCGCGTATAATCCCTTCCCGTCACAACTGAACACCGATAGTCGCGGAAGAAGTGCGGCGCTGTAGGGCCCCGAAGTCGGGGCGTTCGGCGTCGGCGGAAGCGCCCGCACGCGCGCGAGATTTCCATTTATGAGTGAGCTTAAAGTGACACCGATGAGACCTCGAACAGAGTCGGAAGGCGCTTCGGCCGGGGCGGGCGTGGCCGAGGGGCGCGACGGGCAGCAGGGGGGCGACGAGCGTGACCGCATCGACCCGGCGGAGCTGCGCGAGGAGCACGAGCAGCGGCAGCACGAGCAGCGGAAGCAGATCGAGGGGGTAGACCGCGAGACCCTGCTCCGCATGCTCTACCAGATGATTCTCATCCGCCGCTTCGAGGAGAAGGCGGCCGAGGCTTACACGCTCGGCAAGATCGGCGGCTTCTGCCACCTCTACATCGGCCAGGAGGCGGCCGCCGTCGGCGCGCTCTCTGCGCTGGGGCCCGACGACTTCGTGCTCACCAGCTACCGCGACCACGGGCACGCGCTCGTCATGGGCACGTCGGCCGACGAGGTGATGGCAGAGCTGTTCGGACGCGCGGGCGGCTGCTCGGCGGGCAAGGGCGGCTCGATGCACCTCTTCGACGCCGACAAGCACTTCCTCGGCGGCCACGGCATCGTCGGCGGCCAGATTCCCTTAGCCACCGGCGTCGCCTTCGCCACCAAGTACCGCGGCACCGACCAGGCCACGCTCGTCTTCTTCGGCGAGGCGGCGGTCAACCAGGGCGCGTTCCACGAGTCGCTCAACATGGCTCAGCTCTGGAAGCTCCCCTGCGTCTACATCTGCGAGAACAACCAGTACGGCATGGGCACTTCGCTCAAGCGCGCGATGTCGATCAGCGACGTGTCGCAGAAGGCTTACGGGTACGGGATGGCCTCGGAGTTCGTCGACGGGATGGACGTGCTGGCGGTGCGCGCCGCGACCGAGCGCGCGGTCGAGCTGGCGCGCAAAGAAAGCCTGCCGTCGCTCATCGAGATTCGCACCTACCGCTTCATGGGCCACTCGATGTCCGACCCCGGCCACTACCGCACGCGCGCTGAAATCGAGCGCCACCAGGAGCGCGACCCGATCAAGGTCTTCGGCGACAGCCTCCGCGAGAAGGGCGTGCTCGACGACGACGGCCTCAAGGCCATCGAGGCGCGCGTCCGCGAGGAGGTCGAGCGCTCGGTCAAGTTCGCCGACGCGAGCCCCGAGCCCGCCCCCGAAGAGCTTTTCACGGACATCTACGCGACACCGATCAAAAACCAGTGAACGGTGAATAGGAAGTAGTGAATGGGAGGGGCCGTTTTCAGCCATCTTCTATTCACCGTTCACCATCCACGCCAACCGGAGGTTTGCCAGTGGCAGTCATCACGATGCGCGAGGCGCTCAACCAGGCGATGCGCGAGGAGATGCAGCGCGACGAGAGCGTCTTCCTGATGGGCGAGGAGGTCGCGGCCTACCAGGGCGCGTACAAGGTCTCGAAGGGGCTGCTCGACGAGTTCGGCGACAAGCGCGTGGTCGACTCGCCCATCACGGAGCTGGGCTTCGCCGGCCTCGGCGTGGGCGCGGCGATGGTGGGGCTGAGGCCCATCATCGAGTTCATGACCTTCAACTTCTCCATCCTCGCCACCGACCAGATCATCAACTCGGCGGCGAAGATGCGCTACATGTCGGGCGGCCAGTTCAAAATCCCCATCGTCTTCCGCGGCCCGAACGGCTCGGCCTTCCAGGTCTCTTCGCAGCACTCGCAGGCGCTCGAAAGCTGGTTCGCGCACTTCCCCGGCCTCAAGGTCGTGATGCCCTCGACGCCCGCCGACGCCAAGGGGCTTTTGAAGAGCGCCATCCGCGACGACGACCCCGTCATCTTCCTCGAACAGGAGCGCATGTACGGCAACAAGGGCGAGGTGCCCGAGGGCGAAGACTTCCTCGTCCCGCTGGGGAAGGCCGACGTCAAGCGCGAGGGCAAGGACTGCACCATCGTCGCCCGCTCGATGACCGTCCCGCTGGCGCTCAAGGCCGCGGAGGAGCTTGAGAAGCAGGGCGTCTCGGTCGAGGTCGTCGACCCGCGCACCATCCGCCCGCTCGACGTCGAGACCATCGTCGACTCCGTGAAGAAGACCAACCGCGTCGTCGTCGCCGAGGAGTCGCACGCCTTCTGCGGCGTCGGCGCGGAGATCAGCGCGCAGATCATGGAGCGCGCCTTCGACTACCTCGACGCGCCCGTCAAGCGCCTCTCCGGCGTCGACGCCCCCATGCCCTACGCCAAGAACCTCGAACGGCTCGCGCTCCCCGACGTCGAGCGCATCGTCCGCGCCGTGCGCGAAGTATCTTATTTGGAGTAGTCAGTAGTCAGTAGTCAGTAGACGGTAGCGCTCCGCGCTGCGGTCGTTGACTCTGATACCCGAGCGATACGTAATAAGAAAGTTCTTCTACTGTCTACTGTCTACTGTCTACTGAGGAATCCTATGGCAACGCAGGTCGTGATGCCGAAGCTGTCGCCGACGATGGAGGAGGGGCAGCTCTCGCGCTGGCTGAAGAACGAGGGCGACAAGGTGGGCGTCGGCGAGCCGCTCGCCGAGATAGACACCGACAAGGCGACGATGGAGGCGCAGGCGCTGGCCTCCGGCGTGCTCCGCAAGATACTCGTCCCCGCGGGCGAGACCGTCCCGCTCGGGGCCATCATCGCCATCATCGGCGACGCGGACGAGGACATCTCCGGACTCCTCTCCGAAGCCTCCTCGGGCGAGGCGCAGGCCGAGAAGAAGGAGCGCATCGAGGAGAGCGTGCAGGGTCGCGCTTACGGCGCGCCCGACGAGCTGGCTTCGGTCGTCCCCGGCGGCGCGCGCACGCAGGCCACCGTCGAGGGGCAGCCCATCAGCGGGGACGTCGGCGGCGCACCTTCCGACACTCAAGGCGCTACTGCCGTACAGGCTAAAGGCCATCGCGCGCAGCAGGCGCAAGGCACACAGCCGGCACCGGCCGC
This sequence comes from Pyrinomonadaceae bacterium, assembly GCA_036388135.1. Lineage (GTDB taxonomy): Bacteria > Acidobacteriota > Blastocatellia > Pyrinomonadales > Pyrinomonadaceae > QHXN01. The sequence goes on from DASVSK010000882.1 coordinate 3,069, forward strand.
CGGAGCCGACGCTGGCGGGAACGGGGGGCGCGCGCAG
>DASVSK010000883.1:0-2321 GCA_036388135.1 Pyrinomonadaceae bacterium
GCGGTTGTCATTCTCGCCATCGGCCACCGCACGCTGCTCGGCGGCCTGAGCGCGCTCCTTAAACTCAACTTCCGCAGCATCAACCTCCTGCTGCTGATCGCCACTGCCGGGGCCTTCTACCTCGGCGAGTACGAAGAGGCGGCGGTCGTCATCGTACTCTTCACCCTGGGCGAACGGCTGGAGCAGTTCGGCATCCAGACGAGCAAGTCGGCCTTGCAGGCCCTCGTTGACCGCACGCCGAAGACTGCGGCCGTGAAGGACGCGGCCGGCGCGGTAAAGGAGGTGCTGGTGGCGGAGATCGGCGTCGGCGACACCCTGGTCATCAAGCCGTCGGACATGATCGCCGTGGACGCGGAGGTGGTCTCCGGCTCGTCGTCCGTGGACGAGTCCACCATCACGGGCGAGCCGCTCCCCAAGGACAAGCACCCCGGGAGGCCCGTCTTCGCCGGTACCCTCAACCTGCACGGCTACATGGAGGCGCGCGTCACAAAGCGCGCGTCGGACTCCACGCTCGCCAAGATCATCGAGACGACCTTCGCCGCGACGAAGACGAAGGCCGAGACGCAGAAGTTCATCGAGAAGTTCTCCGCCTACTACACGCCCGCGGTCATCGTTGCGGCGCTGCTGCTCGTCGCCGTGCCGACCCTCCTCTACGCCGCGCCGTTCGAGCCGTGGTTCCGGGAGGCATTGACGCTCCTCGTCATCGCATGCCCGTGCGCGCTCGTGATCTCGACCCCGATCTCGATCTACGCGGCCATCGGCAACGCCTCCTCACGCGGCGCGCTCGTCAAGGGCGGCAAGTACATAGAGGCGGTAGGGCGCGTCCGCGCGGTCGCCCTCGACAAGACGCGCACGCTCACCTACGGGAGGCCGAAGGTGACGGACGTGCTGCCGTTCGGCGAGGCCACGCGCGAGCACCTGCTGGCCTGCGCCGCCGGCATCGAGAGCTACTCGGAGCACCCGCTCGCGCAGTCCATCGTCGACGCGGCGCACGCCGAGCGTGTCACGCTGCACAAGGCGGAGAACTTCCAGGCCGTGATGGGGAAGGGCGTCAAGGCCGACTGCGTCGTCTGCTACGACCGCCACCACTGCATCGGGAAGCTCCCCTTCATCACCGAGGAGCACGACGTCGGGGAGGAGGTCGTCGCGCGCGTGGACGCCCTCCAGCGCGAGGGCAAGACCTCGATGGTGATCAGCAACGGCGAAGGTGTAGAGGGCATCATCGCCGTCACGGACGAGCTGAAGCCCGAGAGCAGGGGGGCGGTCGCGGAGCTGAAGCGCCTGGGCGTCGAGGTGGTGATGCTCACGGGCGACAACCGCGCGCCCGCCGAGTCGGTGGCGAAGGAGGTTGGCATCAGCGAGGTCAAGGCCGAGATGCTTCCCGAGGACAAGGCCGATGCGATTAGGGAACTGACGCGGAAGTACGGCGCGGTGGCAATGGTGGGCGACGGCGTGAACGACGCGCCCGCGCTCGCACTCGCCTCGGTCGGCGTGGCGATGGGCGCGGCCGGGAGCGATACGGCCATCGAGTCGGCCTCCATCGCGCTCCTGAACGACCGGCTGGAGCTCGTGCCCTTCCTCGTCCGGCTGGGACGGCGTACCGTCTCGACCATCAAACTCAACACCGCGCTCGCCGTCGGCACGAAACTCCTGTTCGTCGGCCTGGCGGTCGCGGGCCTGAGCAGCCTCGCGCTCGCCATCTTCGCCGACGTGGGCGTGACGGTGGTCGTCATCCTGAACAGCCTGCGGCTGCTGAGGTTTGAGGCGCGGAAGGAGGGCGCGTGAAAGGTACGGCGGCCGCCGACTCGGTCGTGCGTATTTACAAAAGGGCGCTCGACTGGATGCGCTTCGACGTCGGTCGCGGCGAAGTGGTCGTCGTCGGCCTCCCCAGACAGCAGGCGGTTTGATGTGCCGCCCGGCCGCGCTTATACTTACGCGGATGCTCACGCCTCGCTCGGCTTTAACGCGGTCGCTGGCGCTGCTGACACCCCTCTGCATGCTCTGGGTGTTCGCGGCCTGCGTCTCGCTGTGCGCCGGGCACGAGGAACTCGGCGCGGGAGGCGCCGAGGCCCACTCGGTGAGCACGCCGGGATTCGCCGAAAGCCAAGACTGTTGTCCCGACGGGGAAGCCTCCTGCGGCGTCCCGGCCCACAGGGCGATGTTCGCCTCCCACACGACCGCCGCCGAGCCGGCGCCGGAAGCCGCGGCCCTGCCTGCGGCCGACGATGCTGTCGCCCGCCCCGCCCGTAACATGCCGCCCGACCGGACCGCAGACCCTCCGTTCGAGCGCCTGCGCACCCTCCGCATTTAGCACGTCCCTT
>DASVSK010000884.1:0-2588 GCA_036388135.1 Pyrinomonadaceae bacterium
GTACATCGTCGTGGCGTTCTTCTCCATAGTCACGACCCTCTTCGGGCTCGCCGCCGACCCGATAGTCCTCGCCGCGGGCGACGGCGCGGACGAGCAGCTCACGCTCAACGACCTCCTCATGCTGCTCGTGGGGCTCGGGGCCTTTCTCGTCTACGTCGCGCTGGTGGTCGCGTTCCTGATGTGGCTCCACCGCGCGAGCAAGAACGTCCCGGCGCTCGGCAACCCGAAGTCGGCGGTCGAGCACTCGCCGGGCTGGGCCGTGGGCAGCTTCTTCGTCCCGTTCGTCAACCTCGTCGTGCCCTACAAGGCCGTGCGCGAGGTCTGGGTGAAGAGCGACCCGGCGGTGCGCGCCGGCGACGACTTCATGTTCGCGCAGCCGTCGTCGGCGCCGCTCCTGCTCGGCTGGTGGGTCACCTGGATCGTGTCGAACGTAGCGAGCAACATCTCCTTGCGCCTCCACGCCGGCGGCGAGACGCCCGACACGCAGGGCTTCGTGGCGGGGGTCGACATCGTCTCCGACGTGCTCGGCATCGTGGCGGCCGCGCTCGCCATCCTCGTCGTGCGGGGCATCGACCGGCGGCAGGCGGAGCGCGCGTCCCACGTCGCGTACGTCCCGCACACGCCCCCGCCGCCGCCCGTCTTCACGCAGCACGCGCCGCAGGGCGCGGACGCGCCGCGTGGGCCGGGGTTCGACGCCGGGGCGCAGGGGCGCGACTGGAATACCTGAAGCCGCGTCTCCGGGGCACCGGGTCGTACGCCTTCGTGTCCGGCGGTCTGACTCAGGCGGGTGGCGCGGCGTAGTCGCAGAGAAGTTTTTCCAGCCGCTGCTCGCGGATGCCGTAGAACTCTTTGAGCGCGCGGTAGTCGGCGAGCGCCGGGGCGGGGTCGGCCGCGGCCTCGCGGCGGACGGCGGCGATCATCGTGTTCTTGCGCGTGTGCTCGCTCGTGACGAACTCGAAGACCTTCACGCCGTAGCCGGCGCTTTCGAGCAGCAGCGCGCGCAGCGAGTCGGTCACCGACTCGGCCTCGCGTTCGAGCAGGTGGCCGTGGCGGAGGACGCCTCGCTGTAGCGCCACGGGCGCGCGCATCTGCGGCCTCACCTCCTTGTGACAGCACGGCGCGGTGACGATGACCGACGCGCCCGCCGCGACGCCCTTGTAGATGGCGTCGTCGGTCGCGGTGTCGCAGGCGTGCAGCGCGACGAGGAAGTCCGCGCGGGGCAGCTCCAACTCCTGCACGAAGCCCGTCCGAAAGCCGAGGCGCTCGAAGCCCGCCCGGCGCGCGACGTCGTTGCACAAATCGACCAGCTCCGGTCGCGCCTCGACGCCCGTGACCGACGCGCGCAAGCCCCGGACGTTGTTGAAATAGTCGTAGACGGCGAACGTCAGGTAACCCTTCCCGGAGCCGACGTCCACCACGGACACCTCATCCCTCCCGGCCAGCGGCGAAGAGTCGTAAAGCCCCGCGACTATCTCGACGAACTTATTTATCTGCCGGAGCTTGTCGCCCATCGCCGGGCGCACCTCGCCGCGCTCGTTCGTGACGCCGAGCGCGTGGAGGTAGACGTTCCCCCCCGTCTCAATCGCGCGCCGCTTCCGACGGTCGTGCTCTTGCGGCGCGGGGGCGGCGAACGTGGGCTTGCCCCTGACGAGGCGCGACTCGCCCTTGCGGCTGATTTCCAGCCGCAGGTCTTCCGCCGAGGTGAAGAGGTGCCCGCTCGCGAACTCCGCCCCGAGCAGCCCGCGCACGAGCCGAGCGCCCTCCTCGCGCGTGTGGTTCTTGACCGCGTCCCTGGTCCGGTAGCGGTAGAGGAATGAGAGCCGCCCGCCGTCCTTGAGCGTGACGGGGCGGATGTAGACGTTCTTCAGCCCCGGTTCGCCGCCGCGGTATCTGGCGAGCGTGAGTTTGACGAAAAGGCCGCCGGCCAGACTCTCGTCCAGCGCCGCGAAGAACTGCTCGGCGGGGTTCACTTCCGGCATGCGGCCATTCTAAAACAAAGCGCGGCCCCGCGCCGCATAGGCCCCGGCCGCGCCGCTACATGTCCCCGCGCCACCCCGGCTCCTCGCCCCGGCTCTTCTCCATCTCGTCGCGGAGGCTTTTGGGGCGCATGTCGGCCCAGACCTCCTTGATGTAGGCCGTGCACTCCTCCTTCGGGCCGGACTTGCCCGCGTCGCTCCAGCCCAGCGGGTTCTCGCGGTCGGCGGGCCAGATGGAGTACTGCTCTTCGTGGTTGACCACCACCTTGTAGATGGTCTCGTCCTCTCCGCCGGGGTCGCGCATGCTCATCTGATTTTTCTCCTTCGCGGGTGGTAGGGATTCGACGGCGCGGCGGTCGGGCTCGACCCGGCGCGGCGGCCGTTCACGCCGGAGACTGTAAACCAAAGCCGTGTCCGCGTCGACGCCTCTCCGCCGGCCGTGAGGGCGCGCGGCCGTGAGGGCTTAGTCGCCCGACAGCTCCGCCATCAGCGGCGGGATTTCGGCGGGCAGCTCGCGCGCGAGGAAGCCGAGCAGACCCACGCGGCGCGAAAGCCTTTCGCCCGCCAGCGCGTGCAGGTGGACGCCCCACGCGGCGGCGTGCGCCGCCCCCG
>DASVSK010000885.1:0-1825 GCA_036388135.1 Pyrinomonadaceae bacterium
TCTCGCAGGGCGTCAGCGAGAGCTGGCTGGCGCAGGACACCAAGGAGACGCTCGAAGTCGCCGTCCCCTACGAAGCCTTCCTCAAGCTCGCGCGCGCAGGCCACGTCGAGCTGTCGGTCGGCAAAACCACCTTCCCCATGCGCGTCAAGAACATCGCCGCGCTCCGCGACCTCGGCAACCGCGTCGACCTCACCCGCCGCCACCCGCGCGGCGCGGCGCAGGCCGGCGGCAGCAACTAGGGGCGGCGGTAGACTTCGCGGCCGTCGCTTGAGAGTTCGAGGGCGAGTTTGGCTTCGGAGTGGGCGAGGTCGAGGTGCGCGACCGTCTCGGAGACGGCGAGGAAGCGGTGGACGTCGTCCGTGCCGGGGAAGAGTTCGAGGGCGACGTCCCAGGCGGTCGCGCCGTCCTTCGGGATGAGGCGGATGATGTCGGCCTGGCGTTCGCTTATGGCGCGCAGGTAGCGGTGGAAGAGCTCTTCGTAGTCCTCGACGGGGTCGCCGTGGCCGCCGTGGACGAGCGTCGGGTGGAGCGAGCGCAGGCGCGCGAGGCTCACCAGATACTCGGCGAGTGAGCGGAAGCGGCGCGCGGGGTCGACGGGGTCGGGCGAGAGGACGGGGTTCGGCGTGATGCGCTTGAGGACGCAGTCGCCCGCGATGAGGGTTCGGTCGGCCTCGCGCAGGAAGGAGCAGGAGCCGGGCGTGTGGCCGGGCGTGTGGACGACGCGCAAGGCCCCCCTCTCGAACTTTATCTCGTCGTCGTCGAATAGCTCCGCGTGCTCGTCGTCTTCGAGCGCGTCGGCGAAGCGGCGCACGCCCTCGTACATCAGGCGCATCCGCTCGACCTCCTCGGGGGGCACGCCCGCGCGCTCCAGCAGCGCGCGGTTCTCGTCGTACTCAAGGCGGCCGGCGCGGTGCCCCGTCTCCCAGCCGTGGACGAAGACCTCGGCGTCCTTCGCCTCGTCCCTCAACTGTTTCGCCAGCCCGCAGTGATCCTCGTGCGCGTGCGTCAGCACGATGCGCCTGACGTCCGAGACGCGCACGCGCGCGCGCCTCAAGCCCTCCCTCAGAGCCTCCGACGCCTCCTTCGTCTTCGGCCCCGTGTCGATGAGCGTCAGCGGCTCCTCGGCGATGAGGTAGACGTTCACCGGCCCCACGTAGAAGGGCGTCGGCACGGAGATGGGGATGATGCGCATGGTGAAAAAAGTAGACGGTAATCGGTAGTCGGTAGCCGGTAGAAAAGACGGTAGCCAGTAGTCGGTAGAAAAGCAACCGCGGGCGGTGCGCTTGAAGCGTCGACCTCTTACGAGCGGAGCCTACCGACTACTGGCTACTGTCTACCGCCTACCGCCTTAGAAGGAGTAGCGGTTCGCCCGGATCATCGCGTCGGCGACGCGGCGGCGCGCGGCGACGGTGTTGGCGGGCGTGTGCTTGGTGAAGCGCTTCAGCGCGGCGAGGAGCGTGCGCAGCTCGTCGCCCTCGCCGATGGCCGCGAGCGTGTTGCGCGCCTCGGCCTCGACGCGCCCGACGGCGTCGTTGCAGAAGACGCGCACGATGTCGAGCTGGAGCGCGGCCGCCTCCTCGCCCTGCGCGGCGGCGAGCTTGCGCGCGCGCAGGACGGCCGACTCCATCGCGTAGACGTCCATGATGATGTTCGCCGCGCCGATCAGGACCTCCTGCTCCTCGGCGAGCGCCGTCATGTACTTCTGCGCCGCCGTGCCCAGAACCATCAGCGCCACCTTCTTCGCGTTCTGCGCCAGCTTCGCCTCGGCCGCGAGCACGGCCTCGTCCTCGTCGAGCGAGGGCATCGAGGGCGAGAGCACCTCGTC
>DASVSK010000886.1:0-5642 GCA_036388135.1 Pyrinomonadaceae bacterium
GGAGGCGACGAGGTCGAGCGTGTAGGCGCGCGCCGTGACGGTGTAAGCGCCGGCCGGGAGCGCCTCGGCCTGAAACTGCGAGTCGCGCGAGAGCTTCTGCTTCACGGCGCGCCCCTTGGCGTCGCGCAGCGTGAAGGCGTAGAGGAACTGCTCGGGGAACGTCCGGCTGGCCGCGGCCGCGACGTCTAAGGCGAGCCCGTTCTGCGGGTAGACGAGGCGGAGCGCGCCGCCGCGCACCTCCTCGGGCTGGAGCGTGCGCGAGGCCGTCACGCGCACGAGGCTGAGCGAGGGCGCGTGCGTCCCCGGCTCGTAGCGCGCCAGTCCCCGCGTCGTGCCGACGAGGAGCGTGGAGCCCTCCGAAGTCGCGTCGCGCGTGCCTCCTTCCGCCTGTCCTTCGCCGCCGCCCGCCGCCGCCGCGAGCCGGAGCACGGCGTAGGCGTTGTCGGTCGGCAGTCCCTGCTCGGTGTCGAGGCGCGAGGTGATCGCGCCGAACTGCGCGTCGAGCGTGACGCGCAGGACGCCGACGCCCGCCGTCGCGCACCACGCCCGCGGCGCGTCCGAGACCCGAGCGCCGCCGCCTTCGTGCGCGCCGCCGCCTCCCGCGGCGACGGCGGCGACGGCGGCGACGGCGCGCGCGTCCACGCCCGGCGTCACCTCGACGAGACCGCGCCCCTCGCTGAAGGCGTAGAGGCCGCGCGAGGTGGCGAGCCAGAGCCAGCCCTCGGCGGCCGAAGCGCCCCAGACAGTGCTGCCCCCGAGCGGCGCGAGCGCGGGCTCGGCGCGGACGCCCGAGCCGTCGAAGTAGAAGACGCCCGCGTTGGCCGTGCCGACCCAGAGGCGGCCGCGCGCCTCGTCGGCGTAGAGGCTGACGACCTCGCGGCCGCGCTCGTCCTCGCCCGCGCGGGGCCAGACCAGCTCGCGCCTGCCCGCCCCGCCGAAGCGCTCAAGCCCGCGCCCGAACGTCGCCACGTAGACCGCGTCGCCGAAAGGCGCGATGGCGCGCACGCTGCCGCTCAGCGCCGGCTCGGGGGACTTCTTGACCTGCGCGCCGACGGCCCCGGTCTCATCCGGCGCGGCCTGCGCGCCCGCGGGACCGGGCTCACCCGGCGGCCCGTTCTCGGCCGCGGACTTCGTCTCGTCCCCCTTCGGCTCGCCCGCGGCGGCCGGCTTCTGATTTATGACGGCGGCGCTCTCGTCCGTCTTCGCGCGCGCGCCGACGTCCTCACCCGCCGCGGCCTCTTCCGTCTCTGACTCGTCGGCCCTCTCACCCTTTTCGCCGGGCGCTCCCTCTTCGGGCGCGAGCCGGACGGGCGACCTCTCTTTGAGCCCGTCGGCCTGGAGCCCGACGTAGAGCCCCGCGCCTGTGCCGACGAGGAGCAGGCCGCGCCTGTCCTCGGCGACGGCGTGGACGGTCTTGCCCGCGACCTCGGCGACTTCGCGCCACGCGCCCGACGCCTCGTCGCGCGCGAAGAGCCCGCGGTTGGTGCCGACCAGCAGGCGGCCGCGCGCCGTGCGGTAGATGGAGCGGACGAAGTTCGACTCGGTCTCCGCCGAGAGCTGTTCGACGCGCACGCCGCGCGGGTCGTAGCGGCAGACGCCGCGCGGCGTCCCGAACCAGACGACGCCCTCGCGGTCGACGAAGACCGCGTTGACCCGGTCGGAGCGCAGGGCCCCGGCCGTCCCGGCGAACGTGAAGCGCTCGACGACGCGGCCGCCGCTCAGGCGGAAGACGCCGCGCCCGTCGGTGGCCGCGTAGAGGTCGCCGCCGCCGACGCCGCGCCCCGCGGCGAGCGCCGTCACCGTCCCCGTCGCCGCGCCCGCCACCTTCGACGGGCGCGCCAGCCTCCCGTCTTCGATCTTGAGAATGCCGCTGTCGGAGACGGAGGTCTGCGCGCCCATGTGGAGCACGCCCTCGGAGTCGCGCGCCAGCGCCTCGACGTAGAACGTGCGCGGCCGCCCCGCGACCTCCGTGGCCTCGCCGCCGGGCGTGAGTTCTACGGTCATCAGCCCGCGCCCGCGCGTCCCGACGACGACCGTCTCGCCGACGAGCGCGAGGCTGGTCAGCTCGACGGGCAGGGCCTTGCCGGCCGCGACCGTCAGGCGCTCGCCCAACTGCGTGACGGAGGGCAGGCCGCCCTCGCCGAGCCGGCAGTCGAAGACCAGCCCGTCGGACGTGGCGAGCAGCGCGCGCCCCGCGCCGGGCGCGTGGACGGCCATCACGCTCTTGCCGCGCGTCTCCTCGACGCGCCTGAACTCCTCCGAGCCGGCGGCGCGCACGAAGGCACCGCCGTCGCCGCCGACCCAGAGCGCGCCGTCCCCGCCCGCGGCGAGCGCGCGCACGCGCGGCCCGGCCAGCCCCTCGGTCGTCACCGACTGCACCCTGCGCCCGTCGTAGCGCGCCAGCCCGGCGTCGGTGCCGAACCACATCACGCCCTCCGCGTCCTGCGCCACGGCGCGCACCTGGTCGGACGGCAGCCCGTGGAACAGCGTCACCGCGCCCCAGCGGTGCAGCGTCGCCGTCTCGTCCTGCTGAAGGGAGTAGGCGGTAGGAAGCAGGAAGAAGGAAGTAGACAGTAGACAGTAGACAGTAGACAGTAGACAGAAAGCGAACAGGAGGCCCGGCCGCGCAGCCCCCCGCCTTCCGACTACTACCTTACGCCTTCTTCCCGCTCTCATCTGCCTGCTGACTGACTACCGACCACCGGCTGCTGACTACTGACAACTGACTACTGTCTACTGACTACTGTCTACTTCCCTCACTTGTGCGGCTCGTCGAGGAACCGCTTGCGGTCGCGGTCGATCCAGTGTTCGAGGTCGGCGGCGGCCTTCTCCAGCTCGTCCGAGTTGAGGAGGCCGCGGCGGAGCGCCTCGAAGAAGGCGCGCGTGCGCATGTTGTAGGCCAGCTTGTCGTAAGCCTCGTGCGGCGTGCCCTCGGGCGTGGAGACGAAGAGCTTTTCGTAGAGCGTGGCGAGGCGGCTCTCGACGCCGCGCAGGGAGAGGGCGCACTTGCGCGCGATGGCCCAGTTCGAGAGCCCGAGCGCGAGGTAGTAGAGCGCCTCGGCCTCGAACTCGGTGAGGAGCGGGCGCTTGAAGGAGTCTTTGAAGGCCGGGTCGATCATGTCGGCCCCGTCTTCGAGGACGGCGGCGACGAAGCGGAGGAAGCGCGACTCGGGGTTGTTCTTGTGGATGAAGCCGTAGGCGGGCTGCGGCTCGACCGAGCGGACTATCTTGCGCAGCTCGTTGATGTAGACCTCGTGCGCGAACTGCGTCCAGAAGATGATGCGCGCCGAGGGGAAGTCGCGCCAGACGGCGCGCGCCGCCTTGACGCCCGAGAGCCGCGGCATCTGGATGTCGAAGACGCACAGCTCGGGCCGCCGTTCGAGCGCGGCGCGGACGGCCTCCTCGCCGTCGGCGGCCTCGATGACGGGCGCGTGCGCGGCGAACTCGCGCTCCAGCAGCTCGCGCAGGTAGCGCCGCTGCGCCACGTTGTCTTCGGCGATCAGGATGGTCATAAAGGCAGACGGTGGATGCAGGATGCCGGAGGCCGGTCGCCACGGGCGCGGGGCTGAGATTCGCCGCCGCGGCCTCTGTCGGCGCGGCCCGTGCGGCTCGAAATTCTAGCAGAACGCGCCGACATCTGACATCTAGCATCTGACGCCCGCCTTTTGAATGTGGTTAGCCACACACGCGCGCGTTGGGAGAGACACAGGCGCGCGGGGCACGCGACACGCGCGGGCCCTGTTGCTGCCCGCGTCGCGCGAATTTCGCCGAAGAGGATAATCACGCACGGGACGGCGCACCGGGAGTTCTCGCAGTTCGGCCGGGGCGTCCGTCGCCCGCGGACGCGGGGCGCGTACTGGGGAGGACGCGCCCCGCACTCACACTCTACGGCGATGCCCAGCAGATTCTTACGCAGCCGATTCCTGTCGAGGCCGCTGGCGGCGCTGGCCCTGGCGGTCGCGTGCGCGGCGCTGACGGCCGGGTGGCGTTGGGGCCGTGCGCCGCGCGCGTGGGAGCCGGGCGCGGTGCCGGTCGCGTTCTGGGCCTGGCGCGCCGAGACGCCTTCGCAGGCGGACATCGAGCGGGCGACGCGCGAGACGGGCGCGCGCGCGCTCTTCCTGCGCGCCGGGCAGATGGACGCTGGCGCGGGTCGCGTCACGCGCGTGCGCGCCGTCTCGGGGCCCATGCCGCGCGGCGTCGAGCTGCACCTCGTTTACAACGCGACGCCGCGTCTGCTGTCGGAGTTCGGCCGCGTCGGTGAGGCGACCCTCGCCGCGGCCTTCGCCGAGACGTTCCGCGCCGCCCTCGCCCTCAACCTCTTCACACACGGCCTCCTCACCGTGCTGCTCTGGGCCGTGCTCTGGGCGGCCGGAAGGTGAGGAACGGATAGGTGAATTGACTCATCGGCTCATCGGCTCATTGATTCAATTAAAATCTCGGCCCATTTTTTAATTGAATCAATGAGCCGATGAGTCAATCCCTCAATCACCTCATCCACGTCGCGCGGCCGTCGAAGTAGTCGGGCGAGCGGTCGGGGTGGAGGGCGTGAAACTCTCTGTAGCGCGTGATGAGTTTGCGGTAGCGGCTCTCGGAGGAGGGAAGCGGCTTGTGCGGAATCACCTGGAGGTGGCGCTCGACCTTCCAGACGTTCCTGCGCGAGAAGCGCCAGTCGTAGCCGCCCAGCTCGTACAGGCTCGCCAGCCCGTAGCCGGTGAGGCGCGCCGTCTCGTCGACGTAGGGGTCGAAGTAGCTGTAGGCGAGGTGGCGCAGGCCGCGGAAGACCGGGCGGCGGCCGTGCAGCCCCACGTCGCGCGAGCGCGCGACCGAGCCCCAGCGCCCGCCCTCCCGGAAGACGAAGAGGACGTGGTCGAGCCCGTCCTGCGATGCGAGGCTCAGCAGCAGCGGCGGGTAGCCGTGCTGTTCGAGGATGACGGCCGCCGTGAGCGCCGCCTCCAGGCAGTGCGCCTCGCCCCTGCGCAACACCTCGCGGAAGGAGCGGAGCGTCCCGCCGCACTTCTCGCGGTTGTAGCGCACGCCTGAGAGCAGGCGCTGCACGCGCGCGGGCGTGCGGTGCGACTCGACCACCGCCCACTCGCGCGCCGTGAACTCACCCCTGCCCGGCACCACGCTCATCGACCCAACGAATAACAAAAGCCGCCGCGGAAGGCAAAAGGAGAGGCCGGGGGTCGGAAGTCGGAGGTTGGTGGCTGGGGTCGCCGCGTCACACGTTTCCGCCGCGGGCGGCTGCCGCCGGCGCCTTTTACCAACCTCTCACACACGGCCTCCGACCCCTCCTCTTGAAATGCCCTCGCGGTTTGACGTAAGAGGGATGGCAGAGACGCAACCATTCTGTTATCTTAAACGTCGGCGTCGTGAGTGTTCGGCGCGCGCTGGTCGGGGGGCGTGGGCCGCCCAGCCGGGCATTAAAATTTATCCGACAAGCAGGGCAGAGTTTTTGTGAGCACGCAAGGTTCAACATCCCCTTCAAAACCGCTGACGCGCGCCGAGCAGGAAGTGCAGTCGGCGGCCGAACGTTTGAATTCGCAGACCGAGGCCGCGCTGGCCGCCGTCGCCGCGCGGCAGTCGCCCGGCGGCGTCGACGAGCTTGAGGCCAGGGCCGACCGCCTGGAGCGCGCCGCGCG
>DASVSK010000887.1:0-3146 GCA_036388135.1 Pyrinomonadaceae bacterium
CATCTCTATCCTGTTCGAGTTCGCGTCCTCGACGACCGTGCCGTTCGTGTCCATCGTCAGCTTGTTGCCGTTGGCGTCGACGACCGCCGTCCCGTCGGCGTTCATCGTGACCTTGTTGTCGTTGACGTCGGTGACGACCACGCCGTCCTTCGTCATCGTCACGCTGTTCTCGTTGGCGTCGGTGACGGTGAGCCCGTCCTTGTCCATCGAGATGACGTTGGTCTTGTCGCCGTCGTTGTAGGTGATGACGAAGACCTCCTCGCCGTCCTTGTCCTCCATCTCGACGCTGTGACCCTTGAGCGTGCGGATTATCTTGCGCGTCGGCGGCGACTGCGCGTCGGCCGGCTTGGGCACCTCGGTCGTCCCGCCCGGCTTGGCCCAGAAGGTCCCGACCCAGACGGGGTAGTCGACGTCGCCCATCTCGAACTCGACCCAGACGCCGTCGTCGACCTCGGGGACGAAGAAGAGGCCGCGGTCGGGCCCGCCGCCGTAGGGCGCGCACGGCATGGCCCAGCCCGTCACCACCTCGCCGCCGAAGACGGCCGGGACCCTCACCTTCAGCCGCCCGCGGTTCTCCGGGTCGGCGTTGTCGACGACGACGCCGCGGTACTTGCCGTAGTAGCGACCCTCGACCCGCTCGACGAGCCTCGTCAAAAGTTCTTCCGTGGTCATGTCTAAAATCCGAAGGGCAAGCCGCCCCCGGCGAAGTCTGCCGGGCCGGTGGGCGCGAGCGCGTTGCGCCGCCCCCTGAAGTGCTGGATGTAGCGTTCGCCGCCGAAGACGTGGCGGACGTTGGTCAGGTAGTAGAGCCCGCTGAAGGCTTCGCCGACGCCCTTGACGGGGACGAGCCGCCGCGCCTGCAAGACCGCGCCGTAGACCGAGGTGTCGACCTCGCCCCGCCCCTCGACGAACCAACCGGCCTCTTCGACGAGCGCGCCGCCGAGGTTCTTCATCTCGCCGACGGTCGTGCCGACGGCGTGCTTGACGTAGAGGCGCGACTCGACGCCGTCGGGCGGCGCGAGCGAGAGCGCCGCGTCGCGCCCCAGCGGGCGCAGGCCGGACTCCTCGACGGCGGCGACCTGCGGCTCCTTGGCGATGACGTCGAGCTGGTGCGACTCGACGCGCGTGGGGCGCAGCGCGTCGGCCTTCGCCTCGAAGGAGGTGAGCGTCGTCTCCTCGCCGAAGTGCGCGGCGAGCACGGCCAGCGGCGGGTCGGTCAGCACCGGCCTGCGGAAGTAGCCCCTGCCGCCCTTGACGAAGCAGTCGAAGCCGTTGCGCCGCGCCAGGCGCTTGAGGAACTGGATGTCGGTCTCGCGCTGCATGGTCGTGTTGACGGCCTCCTCGCGCATCACGCCCGTCTCCTCGACCTCGGCCGCGAGCCCGTAGTTCTGGAAGATTTCGCGCGCGATGTCGCCGTCGCTCTTGCCCGGCCAGTCCTTGAGCTTCTCTTCGAGCGCCATCAGGCTGGTCACGTCCATGCCGAGGATTTCGACGTGCGAGCCCTCCTCGGCGGGCGCGATTGAGGCGCGCAGGTGCGTGACGTATCCGCTCACCAGCTCGTGCTCCTCGTCGTCGGCCGTGACGGTGACGACCAGCCTGTTCCAGAGCCTGACGCGCTCGTCGTCGAGGTAGCGCCACAGCCCGTCGCCGCCGCGCGTCGAGACGACCTTGATGCGGAAGGCCGCGGCCAGGCGGTGGTCTTCCTCCACCTCCATCTCCACGAGGTCGTCGAAGAGGTCGAGCGCGTCCTCTTCTTCGATTTGGATTTTCGCCGCTATCTTCACCATCTTTTAAGTCTTCGCCGCCCCCGAAGTCTCCGCCGCCCCGCGCCGCCTCACGCGGGCCGGTCGGGCGGCAGGACGATGCGCGCGCCGACGCGCGAGAGCGTCTCGGGCTCCCGCGCCAGCGCGAAGCCGTGCGCCTCGAAGGCCGCCAGCAGCGCCGCGCGCGTGACGACCGAGGCGTTGTACGTGAGTTCGAGCGCGCCCTCCATGACGGCCGAGTGGACGCGCGAGACGCCCTGCGTCGCCGAGAGCGCGCGCGTCAACGCCGCCCAGCCGAGCTTCGCCGCGGGGTCGTCGAAGGCGAACGCCCCTTCGGTCTGCCCCCCCTTGGACCAGCCGTCGGCGCTCACGAAGTCGAAGCCGCGCGCCGCTATCGCCGCCACGATCTGGCCGCGCGTGGCGAGCGAGGCCGCGTAGGTGACGACGAGCAGCGAGCCGAAGGGCGAGCGCCGGCTCGGGTTCGACGGGTCGCCGGGGTCGGGCGTCTTCACCTTCCCGAACGCCTTGAGGTCGTTCAGGAGGCCGTCGAAGCGCTTCCCGAACGTCGGGTGCCGGAGGGCGAAACGCTCGCCGACGAAGGGGCGCGTGTCGAGCAGGTCGAGCGGGAACGCCTGCTCGGGGTTGGCGTCGCAGATGTGCCACCACTTCGTCGGGTCGCCGTAATACTTGAAGGCGAGCAGGTCGAGCCGGTCGGAGTCGTGTACGGTGTAGAGGAAGCGCCCCGGCGGCCGCGGGATGACGCGCAAGCCCTTGCCGAGCGGCCTCTCGCCGCGCGCGTCCACGGGGCTCGACTCGGGGAGGTTCCTGTATCTGGAATTTTTGCTGAACATCTTTTTCAGACGGGGACGATGGTGCCGGCGAGGTCGCCGATGTTGGCAAGGTTCAGGAGCGACATCACCTCCTTCATGGCCTTGGTGTAGACGAAGGGCGCGTTCGGCCCCTCGATGACCTGGAGCCCGACGCTGACGGTGGCGCGGACGGGGTTGAGGTCGGCGCTGAACTCCTCCTCCTTGATCTGCATGCTGGTGATGTTGACCGGCATCACCTTCTTGCGCCCCCAGATGAAGAGGATGACGGGCGGGTTCTTCGACTCGTCGACGAAGGCGTAGCCTGAGTCGTCCGCGCCGAGCAGCGCCGAGACGGCCGCGCCCATCAGCCCCTGCCCCTTCGGAATCATCATCAGCTCGAGCGTCGAGAGCTGCGGCGAGACGCCGAACTCCTCCGTCAGCGCGTCGCCGTCGTTGAGCTTGTCGGTCGCGTCGAGGCGGATGTCGAACGAGAGCTTCTCCTCCCCGACCTTGACCACCTGCTGGCCGCGCACGTCCAGCAGCGTGTCGGCCTTGACGCTCTTGAGCAGGTTGC